>JAEYXR010000026.1 GCA_023431215.1 Bacillota bacterium | reverse complement strand
TGTTTCGAATGTTGGTGGGGATTCCCGCAAGGCTGACGGGAAACACGCTATCCTGATGAAGCACAGTTGCACCGGCGCAGCTTAACGCATGCATCTCTTGATAGGTAACATGTGCAATAGAGTGTGGGTTGCTGACAATGCGCGGGTCTGCCATCAAAAACCCGGAGACATCTGTCCAGTTTTCATACACCTCCGCCTGAATTGCCCGCGCGGCAAGGGCACCGGTGATGTCACTGCCCCCACGGGAAAAAACACAAATTTCTCCCTTTGTATTGCTGCCATAAAAGCCAGGCAGCACAACGGGTAATTGTTCTTTCAGCCTCAAAGACAGTGTCCGGTTGGTTTTTTCCCAGTCGGGGCTGCCGTCCTCACAAAAAAAGATGACTTCTGCCGCATCAAGAAAAGAAAAGCCCAAGTAATTTGCCAGCAGCAATCCACTCAAATATTCTCCCCTGCTGGCGCAGTAATCGGCAGAAGCTACGTCGATAATCTTTTGCCGAATTTCATCAAAGTAAGGTGTCAGATTGATTGTTAACCCCAGGGCATGCACAATATCCAGATAGCGTTGTTTTATCGCTTCAAAAACAGACTCAAACTCCCCTCCGTTTTGCTGCGCATGGTGGCAGCAGTAGAGGAGGTCGGTCACCTTGTCATCCCCATCAAACCTTTTTCCGGGTGCACTTGGAACAACAACCCCGCGACGATTGTCTGCAAAAACAATGTCCCTTACCTTTTGAAATTGTACGGCGTCTGCCAGCGAGCTTCCGCCAAATTTTGCGACAATCATCCTGCTCTTCTCCTCGATAGTAAGCAGGGCGGTACAAAAAAGTACCGTCCTGCTTATTTAATTCTGTATTACGAAAGCCTTGTTTTAAAATCCTCATATCCAAAGCTTCGTATCTTCACTATGCTACCATCCCGCTTTTGCAAAGCAATTGTGGGCAGGCACATGCCATTAAAGGTATTATTTTTTACCATGGAGTAAATTGCCATGTCCTCAAAAATCAGCTTATCGCCCACCTGCAGCGGCTTGTCAAAGGAGTAATCTCCAATGACATCCCCCGCCAGACAGGTAGCACCTGCCAGCCGATAGGTAAAGGGCTTTTCATGGGGCAGCCCGCTTTGCCACAGGGGTGGCCGGTAGGGCATTTCAATAACATCCGGCATATGGCAGGCGGCAGAAGCATCCAGCAAAGCAATATCCACATCATTGTGGACAATATCCAGCACCGAGGCCACCAAAAAACCTGCCTGATAGGCAACAGCCTCCCCCGGCTCCAGATAAACCTCAACTCCATATTTTTGCCCAAACCTACGGATGCAGTCTATCAGCGCCTGACGGTCATAGTCGCTGCGGGTAATGTGGTGACCTCCGCCAAAGTTCACCCACTTCATCTGTGAAATAAACTCGCCAAACTGTTCCTCCACCGCTTCCAGCGTTTCAATGAGCGCATCGCTGTTTTGCTCGCAAAGGGTATGAAAGTGAAGCCCTTCTATCCCCTCCAGCAGCTGGGGTGCAAAATTTTGCCGTGTAACACCCAGGCGCGAGCCCTTGGCGCAGGGGTCGTAAATGCCATGCTCCTGGGTGGAATGCTGGGGATTGATGCGAATACCGCAGCTTTTTTTTGCCGCAAGGGCACGCTCTTTGTACTTTTGCCACTGGGCAAAGGAATTGAAGGAAATGTGGTCGCAAACCTTTAATATTTCGTCAAACTCCTGTTCAATGTAGGCCGCGGAAAAAATATGGGTTTCTCCTCCCATCTCTTCACAGCCAAGCTTTGCCTCAAACAGGCCGCTGGCAGTGGTGCCTGCCAGATACTGCCCAATGAGCGGATATACCGAGAACATAGAAAAAGCCTTTTGCGCCAGTAAAATTTTGCACCCCGCCTGACGGGCGACCTGAGCCAAAACGGTCAGATTATCGGTGAGTCGCTGTTCATCCACTACATAACAGGGTGTTTCTACCCCATATAAGCCCTTATTCATCAGTCCACCAACACAGGGCTAAAGTCTTCTACCCAAGGCAGGCCCCATTTGTTCAAAGCTTCCATAAAGGGGTCCGGGTCAAATTCTTCTATATTCCATACTCCCGGCTTGTTCCAGGTACCGTTCATCACCAGCATTGCGCCAATCATGGCAGGTACGCCCGTGGTGTAGGAGATTGCCTGGCTGCCCACCTCTTTGTAGCATTCCTGGTGGTCGCACACATTATAGACGTAGTAGGTCTTTTCCTCACCGTCTTTGACGCCGCGGAAGATGCAGCCGATGTTTGTTTTGCCAACTGTGCGGGGGCCAAGGCTGGCAGGGTCGGGCAGCACAGCCTTTAAAAACTGCAGGGGTACAATCTTTTGCCCTTGGTATTCAATTGGCTCAATGGAGGTCATTCCCACATTCTCCAGACACTTTAAATGGGTAAGATAGCTTTGGCCAAAGGTCATAAAAAAGCGGATTCTCTTAATTCCCTTAATGTTAAGCCCCAGGCTCTCCAGCTCCTCATGGTGAAGCAGGTACATATCCTTTTTGCCCACCTGGTCAAAATTGTATTCCCGCTTTATTTCCATAGGCTCGGTTTCTACCCATTGGCCGTTTTCCCAGTAGCTTCCGTTGGCAGTTACCTCACGGATATTGATTTCGGGGTTAAAATTGGTTGCAAAGGGATAGCCATGGTCACCGCCGTTGCAGTCCAGAATGTCAATATAGTGAATTTCATCAAAATAATGCTTTTGTGCAAAGGCGGAAAACACACCGGTGACACCGGGGTCGAAGCCGCTGCCCAGCAGTGCGCAAATGCCTGCCTCCTGAAACTTCTGGCGGTAGGCCCACTGCCATTTGTACTCAAATTTTGCGGTATCCAACGGCTCGTAGTTTGCGGTATCAATGTAATGGGTTTTGGTGATAAGGCAGGCATCCATAATGGTCAAATCCTGATAAGGCAGCGCCAGATTCAGTACCACATGGGGCTTGTATTTTTCAATCAGCGCCACCAGCTCCTCCACATTGTCCGCATCTACCTGTGCAGTGTGTATTTTGGTTTTGGTGGTGCCCTCCAGCTTTTCTTTCAGAGCGTCGCACTTTGACTTGGTGCGGCTGGCAATGATAATTTCCTCAAAAACCTCACTGTTTTGGCAGCACTTGTGAATTGCTACGCCGGCGACGCCGCCACAGCCAATAATCATACATTTTCCCATGGTGTAATCTCCTTTATCTTCTCAGTTTAATCATTGCGCATCTGCCTTTGGCGGGCGCATTAACATCTAAAAGTGAGTGGTCAATGAAACACCCACATGACCTATTAATAAAAAGTGTAAGACTTTATCATTTATCAATGGGAAGAAAAGCCTGTTGAAAAGCCGACAATTTGCAGTAAAATTTCTCTGGTGATTTTGCAGGCCACCGCCGTGGAGCTTCCGCTTTGGTCGTAGTGGGGGGAAAGCTCGTTGATATCGCACCCTACTATGTTCAGCTGATGAAGCTGCAGCACTACATCCATCAGTTCCCGAAAAGTTGCTCCTCCCGCCTCCGGAGTCCCTGTTCCGCAAAAAATGGAAGGGTCCAGCACATCTAAATCCAGTGTTACATAAACCGGCTTGTCTTTTAGCTCTAACACTGTTTTTTCAAAGCCCTGCAAGTCAAATTTGCGCAGAACAGTATGTTCCCCTGCAAACTCAAATTCGTATTTTTCTCCGCTGCGGATGCCAAACTGGTGTATTCTGCCATCACCCAGCAGCTTCCATGCCTGATACATCACCGTAGAGTGGGAAAGTTCCTCTCCCAGATACTCGGTACGCAGGTCAGTGTGGGCATCAAGATGGATGACATGCAGGTCCGGATAATGCTTTACCACCTCACGCAGTGCACCCAGTGTTACCAAATGCTCTCCGCCCAGCATGACGAAACGTTTGTTGTCTGCCAAAAGCCTTTGGGTATACTCCTGTATCTGCTCCAGAACCCTTTGTGTGTTGCCAAAAGGCAGCTCCAAATCTCCGCCGTCAAAAACACTGCAATGGGTCAAGTCTCTGTCGCAGTAGGGTGAATAGGTCTCGATACCAAAGGACTCGCTGCGGATTGCCGACGGGCCAAACCGTGTGCCCGGCCGAAAAGAGGAGGTACCGTCAAAGGGGGCACCAAACAGCACTGCATCGGCACTTTCATGATCTGCAGTACACCCTAAAAAGGGCTGTATATTTTTATCCATGGTTTAGCTGCTCCTTTACATAGTTGGGCAGGCAAAAGGCGCCTTGGTGAAGCTCCGTATTGTAATAC
>JAEYXR010000015.1 GCA_023431215.1 Bacillota bacterium | reverse complement strand
AATCTTTACCGACATCTTCCAGAGCCTGGGCGCCTCAACTGCAACCGTCACTTTTGCCGAGTTGTACACTGGATTGCAGCAGGGAATCGTAGACGGTGAGGATGTAGGTCTTTCGATGTTCTACGATCAGAAGTTTCATGAGGTCGAGAAATATGCTACCCAGTTTAATATTACAGCTACCATAAACTCATTGGTTATCTCTAACGGCGCTTATGACAAACTATCTGATGAGGAGATTGCCATTTTTGAAGAAGCTGCCAAGGAAGCAGAAAAAGCCAGCTATGATCACGTCAGCGAATATATTGACTATTATGTAGAAAAATGCCGTGAGGTTGGCGTCAATGTGATTACCCATGATGAATTGACAGCCGAGGAGATCCAGGCCTGCAAGGACGCTGTTGCTCCTATGTGGGAAAAGTATGAAAAAATAGTAGGAAAGGACGCCTATAACGCCCTTATGACTTTAACAGGCCGAGCATAACATTCGGTATTTCATCCATATCCGTATTGGGATGCGATTTTTTGTATCCCATTATTTAAAGACTTAGTGCTCCGCATAATACTCGGAAAGGACGCGTCAAATATGGAAAATAGTTATACAAAGCGTTTATGTGAATGGTTAACCACTTTAAAATACGAGGATATCCCCCATGAGGTGATCGAGCAAGGGAAACGGATGACGCTCCACTGCGTCGCTGCCTCCATTGGCGCTGTGCCTATTGACCAGACAAAAAAAGCCATTGATATGATGACCGAAAAAGGTGGCGTGGAAGAAGCCACCATTTGGGGTAGTAAAGGAAAAAAGGTTCCCGCCAGTGAAGCCGCCTTCGCCAACGGTGCCATTGCCGATATTATGGACTGGGAAGACTGCACATGGACCGGTCATGCTGCCGCAGGAAATGTTCCGGCCGCAATGGCAGTGGGTCAGAAACTGAGCCTTTCCGGAAAAGAGTATTTGCTGTCCCTGATCACCGCACAGGAAGGGTATCAGCGCATCGCCATGTATGCCCAGCCCACCAAAGACTATCTTGCAACAGGCAGAGGTTGGGGACTTGTAAGCTGGCAGATTTATGCCTCCTGTATTGCTGCCGCCAAGGCGATGGCTCTGGATGAGGATAAGATGGAACAGGCCATGGGCGCCGCTCTGTATCAGGTTATCGTACCTTGTAACAAACATTCTGAAGGTTCTGGAAAGTCTGATGTTTACCATTACTCCCATGGATGGTGCGCACGCAACGGCGTTGTGGCTGCTGAAGTTGCAGACCTGGGCTTTGATAATCTCTACGGGGCGTTTGACGGGCAGAATGGTTTTTGGCACAAGGTTTCCGATCAAGCTGATTTTGAATGGCTGGTCAAAGACCTTGGCAAGACATGGTACATCAATGAAACCTATCTTAAGCACTGGCCAGCTAATATGTGGGTGCAAACGCCCCTTGAGGCTCTGGATCTACTTATGAAGGAGCATCCGTTTACAGCTGACGATATCGTTGAAATTTACAGTGAACCCAAAATGGAAATGATTTGCGGTGATTACTTTGCTTCGACAAAGAGTCCTCTGGACGCGCAATTCAGCATTCCCTATTGTCTAAGCGCATATATTCTGGACCCCGAGCACAGGATGGGAGCCCATTGGTTCTCCCCTGAAATGCGCAACAGCGCCGCAATTGCCGAACTGAGCAAAAAGTACACATATGGCGGCGGCCCAGTCATTCCCTTTGACAACTTTGACATCTTCAAAACAGGGTCTTTCCCCGAAATCACACTGAGAATCACTCTCAAGGACGGCACGGTTCTCTCGAAAGCAATGCGTTATCCCAAAGGGCATCCCCGCAACAATTTCACAAATCAGGAAGAGTACGATCATTTCCGCATGGTGTGCACACCTTATATGCCTGCTGAAAGAATCGAAAAGATTATTGCCACTGTTGATAAACTAGAAGACCTGGACAATATCAACAAACTGGCAGAGCTTTTTATCGTTGACTGATTATGGATGCTTTATAGAAAGGAGTGCCTAGTATGAAAACCAATTCTGAGATTATTTCTGAGTATATTGCCAGCTTAAAGTTCGAGGATATCCCTCGTGACGTGGTTGATCAAACAAAAAAAGTCCTTCTCCACACCATTGCAGCAAGTATTGCCGCTTATCCGCTTCCCATCACCGATAAGGTTATCCGCTATACCCAAAGTAAGGGTGGTGTACAGGAAGCTACCATCTGGTGTTCCGACGGTAAAAAAGTACCTGCAGAGGAGGCTGCCTTTGCAAACGGCACCATTGCCGATGGAATGGACTGGGAAGACTGTACATGGACAGGACATCCCTCAGCCATCGGAATCCCCGCATGCGTTGCAATAGCGGAGAAATACAAAAAATCTGGCAAGGATCTTCTGCTCAGCATTGTCGCAGGGTATGAAAGCTCCCAGCGAATCGCCATGGCGGCGCAGCCCTCAGCTGAGTATGTGGGTGATGGGAGAGAATGGGGTCTTGTAAGTTGGCAGCTCTTTGCGGCGTCTGTGGGCTCAGCAAAACTGATGGGTATGAACGCAAAGCAAATTGAACAGGTTCTTGGGGCTTCCTTGTATCAGGCTACCGTACCCATTAACAAACATGGAGACGGCCCAGCCAAGTCCGACATTTATCACTTTCAGCACGGGTTCACCTCCAGAAACGGCATCTATGCGGCGGAAGTGACCCAGCGCGGCTTTGATAATTGCTGGAGCGCCCTTGACGGAAAAGACGGGTACTGGCACATGGTGTCAGATCAGCATGATGAGAGCTGGTATGGCAAAGAGCTGGGAAATCTCTGGATGATCCGGGACTCCAGCTATCTAAAGCATCGCCCCGCGAACATGTGGGTTCAGATCCCGCTGGAGGCGCTGGCAGATCTGCTCAAGGAGCATCCGTTCACCATGGATCAGGTGGAGAAGATCCGTGTAACACCGAACATGCCGTTTATTATGAGCCCGTACCAGAATACGACCAAGGGATTTCTGGACGCGCAGTTCAGCATTCCCTATTGCCTCACAGCACTGATGATGCACCCCGAACATCGGCTAGATGCAAGCTCCTTCTCAGACGAGATGAGGCATAATGAGGCGCTTATCAAGTTCTGCGAGAAATATGAAGGCTACGGCGAAACCACTACATTCTTCCACAATTTCGCAATATTTAAGACTGGCTCATTCCCCGTGTTTACCATAGATATTACTCTCACTGACGGTACAGAGCTCCACAAGAGCTGCCAGTTTCCTAAGGGGCATCCCCAAAACAACTATACGCTTGAAGAGGAATATGAGCATTACCGCAAGGCTACGGCTCCCTATCTTCCCACACAACAGATTGAGCGTATGATCCAGGTGGTCGACAAGCTTGAGGAAGCTCCCAACATTGATGAACTAGCGTCGCTCACAATCATTCAATAGAATAAGGTATAAAATAAGGAGAAATAAGCTATATGAAGGCTCTGAAAAAAGTCTGGCACAAGTTTTCGGCAGTATACTGCTGGATCGAGCTGAACTTCATTGCCGCATTTACCATGATCATCGGTGCACTTGTGATATATGATGTGGTGGTTCGTAATTTTGGTATTCAAGGATTCCAGTGGATGGAAGAGCTGGGCCGTGCGTCACTGGTTGTAACCACAATCATCGGATCCAGCCATGCGGCAAGAGAGAATGGGCACATGGTCATGGACGCCCTGTATCAGGTTCTGCCGCCCAGAGCTTCCTACGCGCTGAAAGCCCTTGCGTATTTCATCAGCGGCATGCTTTATGGATACATGGGCTATTATGCTCTCAATTGGTGTATGAAGCTGTACAAGATGAAGAAATCTATGGAGAGCGTCAACTTTCCCGCATATATTATGTGGATTTTTGTCTGCATTGGTATGATTACAATGGGAATCCGCTATTTTATTGAAACCGGTAAATGCGCCCGCGATGCAGTGGTTGGAAAGCAAGAGTTTACCGAATTAAACACCAAAGAAAGTTAGGAGGAGTGAGGATTTATGACATTGGCAATGTTAACATTCTTTGGCCTCCTGATCATCGGTGTGCCGGTCGCCCATGTTGTTTTGGGCGCGGCTGCCGCTGGCATCATTACCGGCGGCTATAACGGAACGCTGCTTGCTCAGCAGACAGTGCTGGGTATGAACAGTTATGTTATTCTGTGTGTACCGTTTTTCATCATTTCTGGAGATCTGGCGGCAAAGGGGCAAACCTCCCAGAAGCTCGTAAATGCAATCAATGCTCTACTGGGCCATCTGCCCGGTGGTCTTGGCATCGCAACAATCTTTTCCTGCGCGCTGTTCGGTGCAATAACCGGTTCTTCTATTGCTTGTGTGGTGGCCATCGGTGCCCTCATGATGCCCAAGCTGCTTGAGGCGGGATATCCCAAGCTGTTGGTAATTGGCATTATCACAACGGCAGGTACGCTGGGTGTTATGATCCCTCCGTCAGTCCCAATGCTACAGATTTCCGTGGCCATGGGCGTTTCCGTAGCAGAAGGCTTTCTCTCCGGCGTAGTTCCTGGCATCGTCACCGCTATTCTCATGAGCATTTATGTATTTATCAGCGCCAAAAAGCTGAACCTTCCAAAAGAAGAAAAAAAGACTTTGCGAGAGATTTTACATACGCTTAAGGATAGCTTCTGGGCGCTGATGTTCCCCGTTATTATCCTGGGAAGCATCTATGGCGGAATCGCAACGCCCACTGAGGCTGCCGTAATCTCCGTATTCTATGTGCTTTTTGTAGAAATCTGTATTTATCGGACCATTGAGGTGAAGAGCTTATGGAACATTATTAAAGGTTCCACAGTAAGTGCCGCCACGCTGACGCTGACAATTGCTACTGCCCAGGTATTCGTGTGGTTCATGACTACCGAAAACATGCCCTCTATCATATATGAAGCGCTGGTAGCAAGCGTGAGCAACAAATATGTAATGTTGTTCTTGCTATGCCTGCTGTTCCTAATCGTAGGCTGTTTCACCAATGTAGCAACAGTGGTCATTATTCTGGGCCCCATCATGCTTCCTGTACTAAAGTATTTCGGCATTGATCTGCTGCAGTTCGGCGTTGTCGCTGTTCTGATGTCTCAGATTGGGTTTGTAACGCCTCCATTCGGGCTTTGCCTGTTCGTATCCATGAAAGTTGCCAAGGCTACCATGTCGGAGGTAATCAAAGGCTCATGGCCGTTTATGATTACCATGGCGGTCGGGGTGCTTCTCGTCATCTTTATCCCACAGTTGGCCACATGGCTTCCCGGAGTATTTGCTGGTTAAAATTATTTGGAATGCCGGTCGGCAGTCGCCGGCCGGTTTTTCTATTCCCAGAAAGGAGTAACAGAAATGCCTCGGGACCAAATGCGTAGTAAATTATTTACCGTTGAATATTGCGCGATGATACTTTTAGGCTTATTCAACTGTTTATTCGGTCAATCTTCCTTAGCAACGCTACCTGTTCTCATGGATAGCCGCGGTGTGTCTGAATCTATAGCTGCCGCGGTAAATATGCTCTTTCCTCTGGCCTGTCTTTTCTTCAGAAGGTATGCGGTAAAAATCGGATCTATGGTATCAAGCAAACTAAGTATATTTGTTTGCTTCGTGGTACTGTCGGTAAGCAATATTTTTCTGGATGGAATCTCCGATGTCGGTTGGGTTATTCCTATTCGCATTGTTCAGGGCCTGGCCATTTGTTATATTGCCGGTGTGATTGCTTCTCTTGTTGCTGAAACAGTTCCATCAGATAGGTTTGATGAAGGAATGGGCTATTTCAGTATCGCTATTCCGGTCATGTCCTTCTTTGGCCCGGCGCTCTGCCGCATCCTGCTTGCCAATTTTGGATATTCCAAGATGTTGCGCGGGTTATCCGCCCTCATGCTACTGCCTGTGGCAATTTCATTGCTTACAAAAATGCCAAATCTTAATCCGGTGGAGAGAGAAAAAACGGATAAAAGAGATCCTTTTATAGAAAAGCGCTCCATTCCCGCTTCTCTGCTGTTGATGGGCTCTGCCATGGCCGCAACCTGCACGGTATCGTTTTTACCTCTGTATGCGCAACGGTATGCACTGAATCACACCCTATTCTTTTATATGGCGGCGGGGATTGGGGTATTTGGCATCAGAATAGCTGCTACCATTTTTAAACGGAGTATCCCCGAACAAAATTCTATTCCGGTTTCTATCGTTATACTGACTTTTGTGCTGCTGGTTCTCCCCGTAACAAACAATCCTGCGCTCTCTGTAATCATGGGTATCTTCTACGGCATGGCCATCGGTCTGGTTCAACCATACCTAATCACTGCGGCATTAAAGTCGGCAGATCCCGCCCACAAGAGCATCGCAACTGTCACATACTACATGTTCAATGATGTGGGAACTGTAGCTGGCGGCATGCTGTGGGGCTATATTGCGCAATACATTAGTTACTATGCGGTATTTATGGCCGCAGCTGCTATCAATTTATTCACCCTTTTAGGATGGCTTGTCTTGATGAAGGCCAAATCAGTCGCCGTTGAGGCAGCCGGCAACCATCAACATTGAAAAAGGAGCCACAAATTAATGAAAAACATTACAATTTTTGGTGGGGGAGCTACAGGATATGTACTATCAGCAGAACTTGGTGTCCGCGGGTATCATGTCTGTCTGTGTGAGGAGGCTGCATACAAGGAAAGCCTTTCCGATGCACAAAAACATATGGAAATCAGCATCCGCGGGCCGGCTATCAGCGGCACAGGTAAGCTGGAACTTGTCACTACTGATTTGGCCAAGGCCATGGAATGGTCTGATTTGGTCATCATATGCACAATATCCAACAGAGATGAGTCAGTTGCCAGAGCATTGGCGCCCCATCTAAAAAGCGGTCATAAGCTTCTCCTATCTGCAGGAAATTTCGGCTCATTCCTTTTTAGAAGGGTATTTGACGAGCTTGGCGTTAAAGGAGTCGTCGTTGGCGAGACCTGTGGCAATATTTATCCAGCCCGGATTGTGGGAGAGGCGCAAACCGTAGTGGGCGGAGTTGTTTCTTCCAAACCTGCAGCAGCCTGGCCCAACTGCGACACAGATACGCTGATTGAGGCCTTCGCGGATATTTATCCCCTGCACAAGGCTCCCAATATTCTTTACTGCGCCTTGGACGTAGGCAATGTCATGAGTCATATCTGCCCGGTCATTCTCAACGCAGGTGCCATTGAAAAGGCAGGCGGTAAATATTACCTTTTCCAGCAGGGCATTACGCCAGCGGTCCTTGTTGTTGAAGATGCCCTCTGGGCAGAGAAAAAGAGGCTGATGGATACCCTTGGCTATCCCGCATCCCCCTCACTTTCCGGCTTCTTTGGTCCTTTGGTGGATGATAACAACCACAGTATGGACTGGTTCAAGAATCTGGAAGGTCCCAATAGTCTCTTTGGTCGACACATTACGGAGGATACTCCAATCCTCGACTGTTTGCTGATCTCTGTAGCGGAAGCAATGGATGTTGAGGTTCCGCTTTTCAGATCATTTGTTACAATTGCTTCCGCAATGCATCAGACGGACTATTACGCAAACGGACGTACCTTAAAAAATTTAAATCTGGGACATTTGAGAGGTCAGGCCCTGATTGACTATTTTTTATAAGTAATGGAAGCTGGTACTTCACTAACTTAGATTAAAACAAAACTTTTATGCAATTGAAACATTCTATAATTTCACACTGTACCCAATTTTCATAGAAAATACCGCCTTAGGTACATTACAATATAGAAAGCCTTTACACTTAATGTTTGAGACCAACCCACTCAATTGATGTGATACTACTTTACCATAAAACGCAATGGGCCATTTTTGCTAACAGGTCTAACTCTCTGTACTACCAATATTCGATGTGAGTAAGGCAAAATTTAAATATGTGGAACTTGAAAACCAACTATGGCATTATCAATTAGGAGGCAATATAAAATACTAAAGGTACAGCTCTATGCAAAAACTGCATAGAGCTGTACCTTTATACTGCTTCTTTTCATTTTCTGGTTATCTTTTGTGACTGAATCTTCTGGTGTCAGGAGACTACCGTCATCACTGACTTTATCGACCTAGAAGCAGCCGGTCACCGCCACTCCTTGACTATGAATGGAGGTGGAGCTCCTCTTGATGAGGTAACCCAAGTAGATGGTAAAGAGCTTGCCATCTCGCTAATCAATTATGAAATCGGAACATTCACTCCCTACGGTGTAGTTTACGATAACGGTATGGAACTGACCTGAGTCTATGACGGCAGAAACTTTCCGTAGCATTTATATGAGCCTTGCGTTATGGAAGTTGCGTTGTCAGACGGGCAAAATCCACTAGCTTTATATGTCTTGGAACCAGAGCAGTGCTATTCACTTCGTATTTAATATAAATATTACCAGAAGCTTTATTAATCCGCAGTCTATAACCATTTAATTGATAGATAATATTATTGCATAGGTATGCCTATTTGGTGTACCTGTGTTTTTATTTGTGAAAAAAGTAAAATTGAAACTGGATAGGGAAAGAAGAATTGGACAAAGGGTAAGGGCTCAGCAAAATAATAAGTGAGGATTTGCTAAAAAACAATGTGCAGCATCAGGGACTATCGACAGTTTGCAGGCGTACTTTTTACAAACATTACTAGCAATAAATAAAAAATATATTTAGACTTCATCAAACAATGTTAAAAGCATACTGTTTTAGATATGTTATATATTAAACTAATACAATATAACTAGATATATTTTTATTATAACAACAAAAATATTAATTTTGTTTAAATTATTTGAAAATAAAAGGTAATTACGTTATAATAAATATAAAAGTAAAAAGGAGGAATACAATGAAACGAAAAGTCCAAAAGCATATCTTTGCATTGTTAGCTATGGCTATGGTATGTGCGATGTTTGGCAGATTTGACCCGGCGCTTGTTGCGTACGCGGAAGAACCACCCGCAGGCAATGCCATCGTATGGGATTTTGAAGACGGTACATTGGGTGATTTTAAAATTCTATCCGGATCCTTTGGTACCCTGATTTCGGATATTCCCTACGACCATAATAGCAATCCTATTGCTCCTTACCCCAGACAGGGCGACTGGCACCTAACAACTTTGGAGTCAACCACAACCTACACCGAGGCAATAAACCCCGGAGGTAAGTATCCTGTAGATTCACTTAGCAAGATGACCACCCCCACAGATGCCTACAAGGGAGCCGTAAGATCTCCTGTTTTTAGGTTGGATGAGCCTGAAATTAATTTTTTAGTGGGCGGCGGACACAATGAAAATGTTTATGTTGCGCTGTGTGACGCCTATGGTCAGGAAATTATTACAGCGAACAATCCCATCAGTGGAGAAACCATGACTCGTATTGAGTGGGATTTATCTGATTATGATGTAGTGGGCAAAAATGTGTTTGTTAAAATTGTAGATAATGCCACCAGTAACTGGGGACATATCACATTTGACGACTTTCATGCAGTTGGTTATGTGGATGTAAACGTAGATATCCTTCCTATGCCTGCTCCCGAAATCAGATGGAGCTTTGAAGACGGTGCTTTGGCGCCCTTTACCATCACCGAAGGTGCCTTCAGTGATGACCTCATTGCATCCTGGCATGTTGACCGTAACGACCGCACCACGCCGGTTAATAAGGATGGAAATTATTATCTTTCCACTGTAGAAAAAGACGGTATTCTGGTAGGCAATTATAACGAAACCTTTACGGGTACCATCTGCTCCCCTAAATTTAAGATTCAAAACCCTGTTATTACCATGAAGCTGGCAGGTGGCACCAATGCAAAAAACTACGTTGCGGTTTGCAAAGCGTCAGATGATACCGAACTCAAGCGTGTGACCGTACCAAAGGACGGCAATATCCTAGCGGATGTTACTATTGATTTGGGTACAGCCTATACCAAGGATGAGGTTGTATACATAAAAATCGTAGATGGCACAACCTCCAGCTATGGGTATATCCAAGTGGATGATATCAGGGCACGAGGTGTAGTTATTAAAGAAATTACACAAAACTATAGTGATATTGCATGGAGCTTTGAGGACGGAACGCTTTCTCCTTTTACCACTACCGATACCTTTGGCAAGCTGGTGGTAGACCGTGCTACCGACCGAAACGACAAAATCACCCCTATGAACAAGGACGGTACCTACTACTTGTCAACGGTAGAGGTAGAAAACCCCAATAGCTATGACGAAGGATTCCGGGGTTCCATTACTTCTCCCAACTTTGTGCTGGATCCTGCAAATCCTGTAGTAAAATTTCGCATCTCTGGCGGTACCAACAGCGCTAACTATGTTGCCCTGTGCGACACCGATACCAATCAGGAGTTGATCAAACTTTCTCCCCCTAAAAACGGACATCCTCTCTCCCTTGTTCAGCTGAGCCTGGTGGGCAAATATGCCGAAGGACAGTCGGTTTACATTAAGATTGTCGATGGCACCACTAGCGGATGGGGTTTTATCCAGGTGGATGATTTTCGCTTTAAGGGTGCAACACCCAGTTATACCTATAATAAGGTTCGCTGGAGTTTTGAAAACGGAACCATCCTGCCCTTTACCACCACCGATACCTTTGGGCAACTCATCGTTTCTCGTGATAAAGACCTTAACAATAACACAACACCTATGGGCAAACACGGAAAATACTACTTATCTACAGTTATGACAAGCGAGACTGCATTTAGCGAAAGCTTCACCGGAACGCTACGTTCCCCCAGTTTTTGCTTAGATCCCAACGACCCTAAGATTTATTTGAAAATTTCCGGCGGGCCGGTGGGGTATGTGGCAGCTTACAAATCCGGAACAGATACCCAGTTGGCCAAGGTGAACCCCACTGAGGGGGGGCATCCCTTCAAGGAAGAGGTGCTGGACTTGACCGACAAGATCAGTGAAGGCGAACTCATTTACCTTGCAATTGTGGACCCCGCTGACAAAGGTCCCTGGGGGCTGGTTCAGGTGGATGACATCAGAGCCAGCGTAGCATTTAAGGAAGAACAGCCCCTAACCTCAGAAAGTCAGCTGGCTGCTTTGACCGGATGGGCGCCTACCCGGTTTACAAAGCTGAAAACCATGCTGCAGGATTTGCTGGACACTTACGGTGAAGAGGAATACCCTGTTGGATCAGAGTATTTAAAGAACGTTTCTGCCATGCAGACCAAGCACTTAAACATGGTGAAAAAGGGTATTAAGCCCAGTGACCCTGCTATTGAAGAATTTAAAACAGAAATGAATCAACTTGAGTATGATGCAACAGTTTCTAATCCGCTGTTAACTCAGGCTCCCATTGTGTTTGTAACTCGTAATCAATATCAACAGGATCACCATAATACCCATAATATGCTGCCTAGCTATCCTTTGGAGATCAACTCTAGCTCTTATTTAGGCGGCGGCGCTATTAAGGTAATTGACTTTGCCGACAACGGTAAGGTCAGCACGCTGAAGGAAGATGCAGATGGTGTTTATCGTGACCCGGATGTTTCTTACGATGGTGATAAAATCCTGGTGTCTTACCGCGATAACTGGGACGGCAGCTATAACATCCACGAATATGCCCTAAGCGGCGATAAGACATCTATTGTGGACGAAAAGCAGCTGACCAGTATGAGCACCGCTGATGATATGGATCCCATGTATCTACCTAGCGGACAAATTGTTTTTGACGGTACCCGTGACCCCAAATATGTTATGTGCAACCGCCATATTTCCTCTAACCTGTACCGAATGGAGGCGGATGGTGCCAATATCGTTAAGATTACCAACAGTACTTTGTTTGAACGTCCTACAGATGTTCTGCCGGACGGACGCATCTTGTACGACCGCTGGGAGTATAACGACCGCGACTTTGGTAGTGCACAGGGGCTTTGGACCGTAGAAACCGACGGTACACAGCAGGTTACCTATTACGGTAACAACTCCCCCACAGGTGCTACCATTGACGCAAAGGCAATTCCCGGTACCAACAAGGTTATTGCAACCCTTTCCTCCACCCACGATGTTGCCTGGGGTGCTTTGGCTATCATTGACCGTACCAAGGGCGTAGACGGCAGTGCACCTGTTGAACGCACCTGGCCTGCATCAGCAAAAAGCATGATTGGCGACCCCAACAAAAACGGCAACAACATTGATGCTTTTACTGGACTTTCCATTAAATATGAAGATCCTCAACCCTTAAGTGACAAGTACTTTATTGCTTCCCGCCAAATTCCCGGCAAGGGACGTAAAATGGGTCTTTATCTGCTGGACGTATTTGGCAACGAAACTCTAATTTATGAGGATGCTTCCGGCTTGGGCGCATTTGACGCCAATGTGCTGGCACCTCGTGAAAAGGAAATTGTTACCGCAGAACGCCGCAACTACAACGACGATGTAGGTTCCTTCTTTGTGCAAAACGTATACCAGGGGACTCATATGCAAGGCGTAGAACCCGGTTCGGTTAAGTCTCTGCGCATTGTAGAATCCATGGATAAAAAGTATATCTCACAAGATCAGCAGTGGGGCGGCGAAGGCCAGCAGAACCCCGGTGTAAACTGGCACAGCTTTGAAGTAAAGCGTGTTCTGGGTGAAGTGCCGGTTTATGAGGACGGCTCAGCCTACTTTGAGGTTCCCCAGGATGTGTTCGTTTACTTCCAGCTTTTGGACGAAGATGGCAGAATGATTCAATCCATGCGCTCCGGTACGCTGGTGCAGTCTGGTGAAAAGACTGGCTGCGTAGGCTGCCATGAAGACCGTAGAGTTTCACCCAATGTCAATACCTCAAGTAAAACCCCCATGGCACTGGAGGCCAATGCAAAAATTGTGCCAAACCCTGCCTATACAGAGGGCTCTGACTTGCCTAAGACCATTGTGGTAAATACTCCGGATAAGCCACAGAAGCGCGCTGTTGATTTTGAAGCACGGACAGATTCCCTGGCAGACTATGATAATGAGGTTTTGTACCCTGAGGTTACAGATCTGCCTTCCATGAACTTCATTACCGAAGTACAGCCCATTTTTACTAAAAATTGCCTAAGCTGCCATGGTTACAGCAATCCTTCCGGTGGACTGACACTGGTACCAGATAAAGATGTCATCTTTAACGCCTCTTATATGGACCTATGGAGAAACCGCGGCAAGAGCGGCGTGTATTTTGGAAACCTTGCCGGCGCCATCGGCGGAGGTAGCTCTGCCTTTACCAACGCAAAGGCATGGGGATCCTATAATAGTCCCTTGGTCAAAAAGATTTATGAAGATGAGCAGCATAAGACCCGGCTGACCGATGCAGAAAAGCGCCGTATTGCCGAGTGGGTAGACCTGAATGCACCCTATTATGGTGACTACAGCACCAACTATGGTTATAATCCCGGTGGACGCTCGGCTATTACACAGGCAGAGAGAAACGCTCTGGGAGATACCCGCGGCTTGAGCTGGGGCTCCAATCCACGAGGAATGATCTATTTTGATAACCCCGAAAAGAGTCCTATTTTGGCAGGTAAAACAGGAGTAGCCTATGACAGTGCTCTCGCCATCATCAAAGCCGGTCAGGCACGCTTACTGCAAGCCCCGGATGTTGACTGGCGCGGTTTGACTACCGTTCCTGGCAACTCAAATGTAACCATTACCAATCCTTGGCGCTTCAATGCCCTGGATCAGTGGAGAACCGACAAAGTTGCACTGCGTCATGCCATAGAAGCTGCAAACCGCGAGGCAATTGCTAACGGTACCAAGCGGTACGATACCGATAATACCACAGCAAACGGTCTACCCGAGTGGCCGGAGTGGCCCATTGAAGGACAGAATCCAAGGTGGCCCAGCGCTTCTCAGCCTGATATGCTTCCCTGATAATGCCTGTGCGGCAGGCACTAGTTAGGTTTGGTGTCTGCCGCATTCCAGAAAGGAGGCCGTCCCGTTATGAAGCAAATGAAGTTATCCGTTCTGATTATGAGCATACTGGCAGTACTTTTGGTTGCGGGTTCAATCATCAATTCTCTGCAGCCGGAGGTGAAGTTTTACTCATCTATTCTCTTTTTGGCGGCAGTTGTTCTGTATTTGGTTATACAGATTATATGTGTGGCTTGTTTTAAGTTCTCACTTAAAAAGATTGGCTTTTATCTGTGTCACGTAGGTATTGTCATACTGATTATCAGTTCGTTTGTTACCATGATTTATCTGCAAGATACCAGCTTTTCCATCCCGGTGGATGCCTCAGCCTCATATGGCTCAGTGATGCGGGAGGATGGCAGTGACTTGGAGTTTGGATTTGAAATTTCTGTTTCTGACTTTCAGGTAAAGCAGTATGACCCGGATTATCAGCTGTATCGGGTGGATGCAGCTTCCCAGTCAGGCTACACCCTGCTTCAGGAGAAGGTAATGAAGGACCGAAAAGGTATTTACCACCTTAACGGCTACCCCAATGTGCCGGAGGAGTGGCTGCAGGATGAAAACGGTTATCTGGAGGCAGTGGCCCTTGATGAGGAGTACATTTTACTCATGCTTCCACAGGCCGACCGCTTTTATGAAGCAGATTTTCATGTTGTCAGCGACGTGGGAAACCAGGCCTTTAAGTTGCGGATGAATGAGCCTTGTACTTATGAGGGATGGAAATTTTATCTCATGGACTATGATCATGATGCCCAAAGCTACATTTCGCTGTATGCCAAAAAAGACCCGGGAAATCTGCCGTTTGCCGTGGGCCTGTGGATGATTATTGCCGGAACTGCCATAATGTGTTTTGGCCTGTTTGAAAAAAAGGAGGCCTAGAAGATGGAAGCAATAGAAGTTCTCGCTACTGTACTGTGTATTGTGGCAGTAAGCGGTTATGTTTGCGCCGGTATTTTGTTTTTAAAAGATAGCAGGCGCTATGCTGCCGCAGCGGCTATCATCGGCTGGCTCGCCAATTTAGGTATCTTTGTCAAAAACTGGTACATAAATGGGTATCCTCCCTTTGCCAGCATGTATCAGGTGCTGAGTGTGCTGTCTCTTGTCTTTTTGGTGCTTCTGCTGGTTTTGGTTAAGCAGGATAAGGCACAAATCTGGCTGACTCCATATTTTTGCTTTGGGGCAGCACTGCCACTGCTTGGCACATTGTTTATGGATAGACAAATGAGGTGGTCACTGGTTCCGGCACTGCAGTCTGTTTGGTTTGTACCCCATGTATTCAGCTATATGCTTTCCTATGCATTATGCACTGTTGCTTTTTTAATCAGCCTTTTGCCGCTGGTAAAAAAGGATGATACCTTGCAATGTAAGTCTGGTATATACAGTGTACTGCGCTTTGCCTATCCCTTTATGACCCTTGGCCTTTTACTGGGAGCGGTTTGGGCAGACCAGGTTTGGGGTGGCTATTGGAACTGGGATATTAAGGAAGTGTGGGCGCTTATCACCAGCATTCTTTACGCCTGTTACTTTCACATACGGCGAATTAAAACTATGGAAAAATACAGTATCATTTTTTCATGGCTTGCCTTTGCAGCACTTATAATTACATTCTTTTGCGTTAATCTGTTCCCGAATAATGCAGGTTCGCTGCACACCTATACTTTACAGTAAGGAGTTGATTCAATGAATTATGCGTTAAAGCGGTGCCTGGCGGGTTTGGTGGTTTCTATGTTTTTACTGTGCAACTTTGTAGCAATCTTTTCGCAATCTCCCATCATTGCTTTTGCACAGAACAGCCTAGATGCCGAAACCGGCTTACAGGTTGGTTTTTCCGGCGATGGGGAAGAAGCTCTGGATGCCCAGAAACCGCCGGTGGGAGTATCTTCTACATCAGAAGATTTATTAAATGCTCTATTTACCGCACGCGGCACACAAACAGGACATAGGGTCCTGGTCAGCGGCAGCGGTTTTGACAGAATCGATATTATCGACTATGACGGCAGCTCAATTTGGTCACTGCCCCAAAAGGATATTGGCTGGGCAGAGGTCAATGATGCTGACCTGATGCCCAACGGCAATGTGGTTTTTGCGGTGCGTATGGCATCAAAGTCATTTGTACAGCTGGTGCGTCCGCTGTATCCACAAAAAACCGGATATGAGGTGCTGTGGACCTATGAAATTCCCACAGGGGCCGAAAATCATACCGCACAGGCTCTGCCCGATGGCGGCGTCTTGGTAGCCGAGGCTTATAGTGACTATGTGCGCCTTATAGAGCTGGACCCCTTGGGCAATGTTCGGTTAATCATTGGCAGCAAGGAAAATAAGCTGGAAAACTTTAACACAGCTGTTGGCAGCCATGGTCAGATTCGTCAGGCTCACAAGACCCTAGAAGGAACCTATCTGCTTTCGCATATGAGCAAGGCAGTGACAGTAGAATTTGACGTGGATGGCCAGGTGCTGGCGACCTATCCTGCCGGTGGGTTTACCGCAGCCAAGGATGCAGAGGGCAATGTGATTGTTGCGGGCGGAGATGCCCACACCATCACCTGCTTCTCGCCTGATGGTACAAAGCTTTGGCAAGTGGGACAAACCGATATTTCCGGCGTTTCTCTGGGCTTTGTAGCCAGCATTAACGTGTTGGAAAACGGTAATATTGTGTTTGCAAACTGGGGTGGACATGGCGGTGCCAGCGGCGCTGCAGTCATGGAAGTCAATCCTCAGACCAAAGAACTGGCCTGGAGCCTGAACTGCGGCTCGGCTGTTTCAAACGTGCAGGTGTTGGATACTGTTATTGAGGGTGACGAGGTATTTGTGCCCCAGAAAGATCCCATTGTGACAGATCAGGGCGAGGCATTCCGTTCCCCTCATGACGCGGTTTCCTCTATCTTAACTGGTCTTGTCTATGTGGCTGACCATACAAACAAGACCATAGAGGTCATTCGCAGCGCCACTGACCAATTAATACTGGAAATCCCTGTGGAACAGGTACCAAACGCCCTGCTGCTATCTCCTGACGGTAAGCACCTGTTTGTGGGTATGGGTGCCGAAAACGGAGAAATCTGTGAAATTGATACCGGTACTCATCTGGTTGTAAGAAAAATTGCGGTAGGGCATACCCCTAGCGCCATGGCGCTAAGCACCGATGGCAAGACGTTATTCGCAGCCAATCGTTTTTCCGGTACTTTACAGACCATTGCACTAAGCAACGATGGCTCCATTGCCGGTGACACCACAGCCAATGAGCCTGTTTGGGTGGGTCGTGAACCAATGGCCATCCAAAACAACAAAGGTAGCTTATACATAGGCAACCATTTACCGGTAGGTACTATGCAGGATGATGTGGTATCTTCTGAGGTAGCTGTTTTTAATGAAAAGGACCTTAATGAGATAGCCAGAATTAAGCTGGTAAACGGAGCCACCAATTTAAAAGATATGGCACTTTCTCCCGATGGGGCATATCTGTATGTAACACACGCATTGGGCCGCTACAATGTGGCAACTACCCATGCAGACCGCGGCTGGATTTATACCAATGCAGTAACTGAAATTAACACCAAGACCAATGAGGTTACAGCATCCATGCTGCTGGACGACCTGGATGAGGGGGCAGCAAATCCCTGGGGGATTGCGGTAAGCTCTCATCAACTATTTATTTCCATAGCCGGTACACGGGAATTGATGGTGATTAATCGTGACGGTATGCGGGCTAAGATTGATGGCATTGCCAGTGGCAAGCAGATAGAAAAGGGCTTTTTGGAAACAACACAAGATATTGCTAATGACCTTACCTTCCTGACTCCCTTTAAAACCCGAATTGACTTAGGTCAGGATGGCCCCAGAGGCCTGACACTGCTGGGCAACAAGATATATGTGGCCAACTACTATAGCGGTAGCATCTCGGTTTATAATCTTTCTACCAAAAAGATGGAGACCATCATCCTGGAGACCACTGCGGAAGTCACTCCACAGCGTCAGGGTGAAAAGCTTTGGAATGATGCCACCATCGGTTTCCAGAAGTGGCAGAGCTGTGCCTCCTGTCACCCCGATGCTCGTGCGGATGCCCTAAATTGGGATAACCTCAATGACGGCATTGGTACTCCCAAGCAGGCACGCACCATGTTGGACAGCTGGACAAGAGGCCGTGTAATGGCCACCGGTATCCGCCCCAACGCCAAGGTAGCTGTGCGTGCCGGTCTTAAATTCATTATGTTTAATGCCGGATTCCCCGAAAAAGAATTTGAGAAGATAGACGCTTATGTGGAATCATTGATTCCTGAAGTAAGCCCCCAACTGAAGAACGGCCAGCTGACGGAATCTGCATCAAGAGGTAAGGCTTTGTTTGAGGGTGAAGCAGGCTGTGCGGCTTGCCACATAGGCGAGACCAAAGGGCAGGATAAGCTGGTTTATGCCAACTACACGCAGGGTGCCGAAACACGTGGATTGCTGATTCCGCCCCTTAGAGAAGTCTGGCGTACAGCACCATACCTTCATGACGGAAGTGCTGCCACCATTGAGGATGTACTGACTACACGCAATGTCAGTGGCACCCACGGTAAAGTAAAAGCATTAAGCGGCGAACAGGTTACAGATATCTCTAATTATGTACTTACCATCGGTACTTCCAGCGTGAAAGTGGGCTATACCATAACCGGTAATGTCACCACAAGTTTGGAAGATGTTAGCATGGAAGGAATAGAGGTAAGCCTGTACGCCGCAGACGATGCCGGCTTGAAAGATGGCACCGGCACCAAGCTTGGTACTGCTCTTACACAATCGGATGGCAGCTACACCATGCAGGTTATGGTGGAAGCAGGCGAATATGTTTTGGTTGTTGAAGCCGGTAGCGGATACCTGCCTGCAAGACAGAACATTACTTTGGCCACAGGCAGCAGTATTGTTCCAGTGCCACCACTGGAACTGGTTGCACCGTCTCCTGATACTTATATTGTCAATTTGATGCCAGGCATCAGTGACTGCACGGTAGACATCAGCAAGGCAGACGATGTGTCCGGCGGTGAGGTGGTCACGGTAATCGCAGTATCAAATGATAAGCTTCATTTTGTAAAATCGATACGAGTAGAAACCGTCTCTGGTGCAACAGTACCTGTATCCAATAAAGGAAATGACGTATTTGAATTTACAATGCCCAACAGTGACGTTATTGTTTATGTGGACATGGGCTTGTACCAGACATTGGCTGAGGCCAAAGATGCCGTAAACAGTGCACTGGAGAAGTTAATTGCCACCAACAATACCGAAGCAGAAACAATACTAAATGCAGCAAAAGCTGTTGTTACCAATCCCAATATTACGGTTTCGATTGTTGACGCAAGCTTTGTAAAAAAGCTTGCCAAGGTAGGTACTGAAGGCTCGGTAAAAGCAATTGCTTGTCTGGCCTTGGATACACAGCAAGAGCTACTGAATGTTTTTAAGGTAATTGATGCACTGCCCCGTCCCACACCACCACCTGATGACGATGACGATGATGATATCTGGCAGGAGCAGCCGCTAGTACCGCCGACAGTTCCGCAGGTACCACTGGTGACCTCACAGCCGATTGCTCCCACTGAGGAGCAAGAGCCAGAAGTGCCTGAGGAACAGCCTACTGTTCCCACTGATCCTGAGTCTAAGCCACAGGATCAACTACCTCAGACGCTGGAGGAAGCACTGAAGGCTGTACAGAAGGTAATAGAGGAGCTTGTAGTCACCAAAGACACCACCGAACAAGAACTCTTTGATACCATCCAGGCGGTGGTGACCAATCCGGATATTGTTGTTGCTTTGTCTAATTATCAAAACACACTATCGGATGGAAAGGATGGTCAGCTTCAGGCTAATGTTCTACTGGCTTATGATGGTGTTACCCAGGAGTTTGCCATCAACAAGACTCTTGCCACCATGGCAGATGCACCCGAAGATACCGGCAGTAGCTTTTTGTGGATTATTCTTTTAATCATTCTTGCTGCAGCAGGTGCAGCAGCATGCTGGTACTACAAAAAACGAGCTAAAGAAGAATAGAGCATATATAAAGTGCCTGGGCATAAATCTGCTCAGGTACTTTATGATTTTGCAGGGAAAGTAAAAGTATGCTTTACAAGTAAACATCATTATGTTAGAATGAATTTGTAATATATATGATGGAGGTGCACCATGATAACTGGCCCTGCCTATGCACAGGTATACAATACCATTAAGCGCGAAATCATGGAAGGCGAATACCCAATAGGCTCCCTGCTTCCACCGG
>JAEYXR010000111.1 GCA_023431215.1 Bacillota bacterium | reverse complement strand
CATCTTTGGCTGTGCTGCCTTGCACCGGTATTTGGCCAAAACCGGGCTGTATTGCTATCAACATAGGCTCTTCACACTCCTTTGGGCTGCAGTCAACTGCTTATCAGCGATGAAATAAATTCGTCCAGGCTTTTTTCCCTCCGCTTTTCTTCCTGCTTCTGAAAAGCTTCCAACTGATTATCTTTAAATTTTTCCAGCTTTTTTACTTCTATATTTTGGGCTTTTAGCTTCATCAAAATTTCTTTTTTAAAATATTCTTGTTTTTCCAGTTCTCTTTTTTGGGCTGCAATTTGGTTGGACAGGGTATTTAAATAAGCTTTGTGTATGATGATATTGGTGGTGCTGGTTCCTGCCAAATAAGCTTCTTTCAATAGGTGATTGGTTTGCCCCAGCTGTTCAAACAAGCTGTCCATTTCTGCCTGTATCGCATTTATTTTTGTCTGAATTTCTGCCAGCTCTTTTTCAATATTTAGTTTTTTGGATGCCTCAAAGGCCAGAACCTTTTCAAGTTTAAACTGAAAATTAGCCATTTGTTACCCCTACGAAAGTATTTGTGACATGGCCTGTACGGTATCTTCGGAGGAATATACCTCGTGGGTACGTTGCTTTAAAAAGCTGTTCATCTGGTCAATTTTAGAAACCGCTGTATCCAGCCTTTTGTTGTTGCCGCTTTTATAAGCGCCAATGGAGATAAGATCATAATTTTCGTTGTATGCAGAAAGCAAATTGCGAAAATTGCTTGCCAGTTCCTTGTGCTTGTCATCAATAATCTCATTCATCAAGCGGCTGATGCTTTGGCAAATATCGATGGCCGGAAAGTGGTTTCGCTCAGCAAGACTACGAGAAAGAACGATGTGGCCATCCACAATACCACGCACCGTGTCCGATATAGGTTCGCTGGTATCGTCACCTTCTACCAAAACTGTATAAATGGCTGTAATGGAGCCGTTTTTAAAATTTCCACTGCGCTCTAAAAGTTTGGGCAGCTCGGCAAAAATAGAGGGGGTATATCCCCGGGCAACGGGAGGCTCGTGGGTGGCTAGTCCAATTTCTCGCTGGGCCATGGCAAAACGCGTCAGAGAATCCATCATCAGCAACACATCTTTGCCCTGATCTCTAAAATACTCTGCCACCGTAACTGCTACCAGGGCGCATTTTTTACGCAGCATTGCGGGCTGATCGGAGGTAGCTACCACCACAACAGACCTTTTCAGGCCCTCCTCACCAAGGTCACGCTCAATAAACTCGCGCACTTCGCGTCCACGCTCTCCCACCAGGGCAATGACGTTGATATCCGCCTTCACATTTTTGGCTATCATACCAAGCAGAGTACTTTTGCCAACGCCGCTGCCCGCAAAAATTCCCATACGCTGCCCTTTGCCCACTGTCAGCAGGCCGTCTATTGCCTTAACGCCAAATTCCAGCTTGGTGTCAATGCGTTCACGCTCAAAAGGGTTGATATTTTTGTGCTCTACCTGATAATATTCGCTCTCACCAAAATCGCCCAAGCCGTCTATGGGATTACCCACGGCATCAATAATTCTACCGGTTAAAAAGTCTCCCACCTTAATTTTCAGTTTGGAATTGGTAGACTGTACATAGTGTCCCAAGGCAATACCGCTGA
Organism: Bacillota bacterium; assembly: GCA_023431215.1. Classification (GTDB taxonomy): domain Bacteria; phylum Bacillota; class Clostridia; order Oscillospirales; family Ruminococcaceae; genus Angelakisella. The sequence continues at coordinate 14,520 of JAEYXR010000111.1, read as the reverse complement.
TGTCGTCATAGGGCATTAAAATTGTGCGGTCCTCGTTAATACCCACCGCCTCGGCCAAAATTTTTTGGGTATCCTGTGGGTCTTTGATGATGTTGATATCCCCAATGCGGGTTTGGCAGCCTGCCGCTTCTATGGTGAGCCCAATGACCTTTTTTATTTTTCCTACGGTATTGGTCAGTCTGGCAGCAGAAATTGTTTCGCAAATTTTTTGTATATCCACCATCGTTCTCCCTTATCCGGCCCTTTGCAAACCGGCCGATACTAGCGCTTTTTAAGCAGGTGCTAATTTAGTTGGGCTTTTATAATCTCGGCTGCATTATCCAACTGAACATTTAGGCTGACGTCAATGATGGCGTCGTCACACTCTACCAGACATTCCCCTGCCTTCAGCTCCGGAATTTCTTCCACGGTGATTTTATCCGACACGCCGGAAAGCATCTGGGCTACATCCTCACTGTATTTGCTCAAAATTTCAAAATACCGGTCACTGCACTTAATGCGGATATTTTGGCAGCGTTCCTGCCCTTTTAGGGCGTTATCCAAAAGTCTCAGCAAAAGCTCATCGTTTTGAGAAAGCTTTTCGCTTAATATTTTGTAGCTAATCATCCGTACAAGGTCAATTACCACCTGCTTATTTTTTTCCCGCAGGGTATCCTTGTACTGCTCTACAGCATTCAAAGACTTTTCCAGCTCATCTGCCAGTTCCTTTTGTGCCGCCTGCAATTTTCCTTCATAAACCTCTCTGCCCTCGGCACGGCCCAACTCAAAGCCGCTGAATTTTCCTTCTGCAAAACCAATGTCGTAAGCTTCTTTTAAAACCTCTTGTTTTTTTTGCTCCAGCTCTTCAAAAATAACGGTTCTGGCTTCAGCAATGATCTGCCTGGCTTCTTCTTTGGCATGTTCTAAAATCTTGCCTGCCTTTTGCTGAGCCTCCTGAATCATTACATTGGTAAAGATATCCGTTTTCATTTCATCGACGCTCTGCTCCTGCTTTTCGGCGGCAGAAAACATCATGTTTTCATCATATTGCAATACCGGAATGTTCAGCGCAGCTTGTCTCATAATTCTAGGCAATGATATCATTCTCCTTAATTACAATCTCACCTTCATCATCCAGCTTGCGGATAATGGAAACGATCTTGTGCTGAGCCTCGTGCACATCGCTGAGGCGAACGTTGCTCAGCAGCTCGGTCTCCATCTGGATGACTTCCTTCATGCGCTCGGACACATTGGAAAGAATACACTTGCGAACCTCTTCGTTGCTTCCCTTGAGAGCATAGGTAATGTCCTTTGGCTCTACCAGAGCAATAAATTTTTGGATAGAGATGTTATCCAGCGTAACAATGTCCTCAAAGATGAACATGTGGTTTCTGATTTCTTGTGCCAGCTGTTCATCAAGCTGCTGCAGCTCCTCCAAAATGAGCCGTTCTTCCGACCGGTCCATATTGTTGATAACATTGGCAATAAAATTGACACCGCCAATTTGTGTGGCATCCAATGTTTCCACCGAGGAAAAGCTCTTTTTAAGAAAGCCCTCTACCTTTTTTACCACCTCTGGTGAAGTGGCATCCATATTGGCAATCTTTTTTACCACCTGCAGCTTTTTATCACGGGGTAAGTCTTTGATAATCATAGCTGACTGGTCTGGCCGCAGATAGGACAAAATAAGGGCAATGGTCTGTGGATGCTCATTTTGAATTACCGCCAGCAGATTGCGGTAATCTGCGTTATGTAAAAATTCAAAGGCCTTGGTCTTTAGCGAAGAGGTTACCTTATCCAAAATATTGTTGGCCTGCATAGAGCCAAAGGCAATTTCCAACACCTGCTTGGCGTAGTCTACGCCGCCCTCAATGACAATTTTTTGTTCCAGACAAAACTCATAAAATTCATGGAGGATTTCACAGGTTTCGTCCGAGGTCAGGTGCTTGATTCGGGCAATTTCAAAGGTCAGCTTTTCTATATCCTCATTCTTTAGGTAGCGGTAAATGTTAGAAGCCTTTTGTGCCCCCAGGGAGATAATCACCACTGCGGCCTTTTGATCCAGAGTAAGACGTTTATTCAATTCTGCCTTCATCTCCTTTCAGCCATGACCGCAGCAGCTTGGCTACAATTTCGGGGTTTTCATCGGTAAATTCCTGCAGCTTCTTTTGCAGCTGCTGTTGATCGGTGGGGTCAAGGTCATTCAAATCCTTGTAGATGCTGGACTCTCCCACTTCCGAAGCTGTAAAGAGCTCTTCATCCGTACCGCCCACTTTTTTGTGCTGCAGGTTGTAGAAGCCTGCGTCACGGGTGGCCCTCTCAAATTCTTCTTCGGCACGCTTGTGTTTTGCCCTGCGTCTCATAGACATAATAATAATCAGCATTAAAATAAGAGCTGCCAGCGCAATGCCGCCGATGATAAGAACATCCTTGGGAATGCCGCTTTGAGGAGTAAGCCCGTTGGTCGTCTTGTTGCCTTCAAATACAGTGTTATGCACCACAACCTTTTCCGGATTGATGGCGCTGGCTGCTGCCACCAGCCTCTGAATATCTGCTCTTTCTCCGGCCGAAATATCGGCACGGTTGATGGCAACTGCTACGGTCATATCCTTTTGCTCGCTTCCGTCGGCCTGAATCTGTTCTTTGATACTGCTTACCAAATAGTCGTAAGAATTCTGGTCTTTAAAATAAACAGTTTCACCATTTTCTGAAACGATTGGGTAGGTTGGAACTTCGGTATTGGACTCGGTGCCCGGCACGTTGTTGTTGACATCACCCTCTACCGTAGATTCTTTGTTTACCTGCTCTTTTTCAATGACGCCCCGGTCTGTGTCACCGTTTGGAATATAGCTGATGGATTCTGTAATTTTTCGGTTGACATCAACCACGCACTTTACCGAGATACGAACATTATCCTCGCCATAAATAGGCATAAGCAGATTGGAAATTTTCATTTTTGCGCTGGCTTCCATCTGCTTTTCAATATCCAGTTTTAATTTGGAAAGGCTGACCTCACTAAGCTCTCCGCCCATACTGGCGAGGTCGTTGCCAAAGTTATCTACCACCGCTACATCCTCGGTTTTAAGCCCCGGAATAGACTTGGCAACCAACTGAACAATGCCGTCCACCTGTTTTTTGCTTACAGAACCCTCCGAGCTTAGCTTTAATACCACCGAGGCCGAGGGTGCTACCTCATCCTCTTTCCATACATAATTGTTTTGCTGGGGCACCGCAATGGTGACAACGGCATCCTCCACTCCGCTGATCAGCTTAATGGTATCTCGAAGACGATCTTGCAGCTGAAAAATTTTAAAGCTGTTCTTCTCGAAATCTGTGGACATCAGGTCGATATTATTAGTAAAGATATCATAACTCAGTCCGCTTTTGGGGTATCCCTCAACGGCAAGGCGCATTTTGACCTGGTCTGTCTGACTGGCTCTTACCTCCACATTGCCGCTGCTGGTGCGGTATTCTATCCCCATGGCATCCAGCTTTTGCACTATTTCTGAAGACTCCGCTGCGCTGATGCCTGTATATAGCGGCGTAAATGGATTGTTGTTAAGTACCAACCCCAACCCCATTGCAAATACCACGCAGCCTATAGCAGAAATCAGGATTATTTTTTTGGTTTTGCCAGACAAGCTTTTCCATGAATCTATAATAGGCTGCAAGTATTCATTGATCTGATCTTTCACACTGTCGTCCTCGTTTTTTTATGTTTTATGGCAATACCTCGCCTCTGCCCGCTTTTTGTTAGATACCCATTCTCATAATTTCGCTGTAAGAATCTAAAAGCTTGTTTCGCAGCTGTACCACCAGCTGTACACTCAGCTCTGCTTTGGCAGCGTTAATGGTAATTTCGTGCAGATTATCTGCCTCGCCAATTGCAAGCTTATAAGCATCCTCGGCAGCCTGTTTTTCAGCCTGACGGGCATCGTTAATTGCGTTTTGAAACTCGTTAAAAAAAGACATGTCATTTTGAGGTGCGGCAACGCTTTTTTGTCCGCCAATGATACTGCCAAACTCAATAGGTGAAATAAACATGGTGTAAGACCGTTCCTTTCCGGATTTATCCCCTTTGCCCGGTAGCTAGAGCACGCCGTATCAGAGGCTATCTAATCTCCAGTGCCTTGTTGGCAATGAGCTTAATATTGTTGATGCTGGTGATGTTTGCTTCATAAGCACGCGAGGCCATCATCATATCAATGGTTTCTTTCAGCAGGTCTACATTGGGCATTGCCACATAACCATTCTCGTCTGCATCCGGGTGAGAGGGATCATATACCATAGAAAAATCAGTTTCGTCTTCAATCACCTGTTTCACGCGGACGCCAGGGTCTTCTCCTTCTGACAGGGCAGAAGAAAACAGGTCTTCAAAGCTGTTGCCTTTTGCTTCAAACACAACCATTTTTCTGCGGTATGGCCCGCCGTCCGGTGTTCTGGTGGTATTGATGTTTGCCACATTCTCAGAGATGATATCCATCCGGAGCTTTTGGGCGGTAAGGCCGCTGCCGGCAATGTTAAGCGCACTTAAAAAAGACATGGCTTAGCGTCTCCCTTCGTTGATCATGTAGCGTGCCCGGGAAAAACTATCGTTGATCATCCTTACCGCATACTGATATTGGATGGTGGACTTGGCAAGCTCCAGGTTTTCTTTATCAATGTCCACACCGTTGTAGTCGGCAGTATAAAAATAGCGGGCATCTTCTTCCACCTGAATTTTAACTTCACTAATTTGGTCGCTTACCTGCTGGCTTGTGGGTTCTGCCATTGCCTTTTTCAGGTCTTCTTCAAAAGAAACACTTTTTCGCCGGTAATAGGGGGTATCAATGTTTGCAATGTTCTCGCTGATTGTTTCCTGGCGTTTCCACAAGCCATCCATCAGCTTACCCAAAAGCTGTACTGATGTATTGTTGACTATGCTCATTTTTCCACCTGTCCTTTCATCGTGAGGCTTCATCAGGTATGGGAGTACACATATTTGCTCTATTTACCTTTTTTATTTTATTGCGGTAATAAAATAAAAAATGCTGCCGTTTCAACCCGAAACAGCAGCATTTAAGCGCAAAAAAGCAAACATAACTAAGCCTAACAGGACACTCTGGAATGGCCAGAATTGCCTGCTAAACAAAAAAATGCACACTTATACTGAAGTGTGCACAATTGTCATGTACTCTTCAATATTTTCGGGAACTGGCTGCCATTGTATTTCTACTTTAGGCCCTGTAGCTTTGCGTCGCTGGCTTTCGCCAGGTTTGCCTTTTTCAGAATATTAGAAAAAGTTGTTTCATATTTAATTTTACCACATTGACATTATCAGATATTTTACCCATTGTCAAGACGATTTTTGTCGAACAAGATAAAAATAACCCCATTATTTGCATTTATTGGAATATTTTATCAAAATATTTTCTTTTTTTCTTTTTTTATGCTCTAAAAATTGATATTCCCAGACCGATATATAGCATAGCAAGTGAAGAAAGAATAGGTGACGAGAAATGAAAATTTCCGGATTAAATAATAATTTTGAGATATCCTGTAAAAATGCCGCGCCGGTTCAAAAAACTGCCGAAAGTCAGAAGGCGGCAAAAAGCACCCATGACAAAATTGAAATTGATTTTTCAAAGGTGCGTACACAGGCCAAACCCACAGAATACCAGCTTAAGCTGCAAAACATTCAACAGCAGCTTCATCAGGGTACTTATCAGGTAGACCCACAAAAAATTGCCGAAAAGCTCCTTGCCCATACCAGAAAGGAAGCGAAATAATGGATTACACTTTGCTACTTACCCAATTGGAAAATTACAATAGCTGCTTGGTAGAATATCAGCAGCTAACGGAAGAAAAGATTGCTGCCATAACTCAGTATAATCCACATCAATTGGATGAGCTGTTGCGTCGGGAACAGGCCTTTTTGATGAAAATAAAGTCTCTTGAGGCCAAGCGGTTAAAGCTTTTTGCACAGGAAGGGTTGGCAGATTGCCGACTTTCTTCTTTTTTACAAAATAGTCCTACGGAGTATTACGCCAGGGCAAAAGCAGCTTCTACCAAGATGAAAGCCCTGGTAAGCCAGCTTAAGGCCAACAATACCTGTATTCATGATTTGCTTGAGCTTAGACTTTATAAGCTTCACAGCATCATGCAGTCCGATACGGTGTTAAGCCTTCATGCCAATGCGTAAACAGCCAAGCTATTTACAAAATTATACGTATTATAATAATTCAATTCATATTAATTATTTGTAAATATGGCTTTTCCAGAAAGGATTGACACCGATGGTACGTTCTACTTTTACCAGCTTTTATACTGCAAACTCAGCCATTAACGCCAGCCAGCGCGGCCTGGATGTTACCGGCCAAAATATAGCCAATGCCAACACTCGAGGTTATTCCAGACAGCGGGTGGATTTGTATTCTTTGTCCCCCACAGGCATCAGGCAAAAATATGCCCTTACCTCTCCCAGCTGCGGCTCTGGTGTTGGAGTTGGTTCTATTTCTCAGGCTCGTGACCCTTACCTGGACATACGTTTTAGAACCGAGCAATCCGACTTTTATTCCACCGCCTCTCAACTGGATTCTTTAAAACAGCTGGAGAACATTTTTAACGATGTTACCGGGCAGGGGTTGACCCAGAAGATGGAGGATCTGATTGCAAAGCTGCAATCTCTTTCGCTGGACCCCACCTCGCCGGAGCTGAGCATGCTGTTTCGGTCCAGCGCCGGTGAGTTTTGCAATCTGCTGAACAATTATGCCAACCAGCTGGAGCAAACCAAAGACCTGACCATAAAGACCTTTGAGGAAAGTGAGGTTCGAAAAGTAAACCAGTTGCTGGAAAACATTGCACTTATTAACCAGCAAATCAATCAAAATCAGCTGCACAACGTAGGTACCAACGAGCTGATGGACCATCGCAACCTGATGCTGGACGAGCTTTCCTCCTACCTCAAAATTGAGACCTTATCTTCTACAGAGGTGCTTTCCAACGGCACCAGCCTTACCAAGCTTACGGTAAACCTGTTATGTGCTGACGGCACCAAGCTCAACCTTGTAAACGATGATCAGTTTACCAACCTCAATTTTAAGTTTGATGAAACCACCCAAAAAGCTTCTATCGAACTTGTACAGGTTGTAGACCCCAAGGACCCCAGTAAAAATGTTAGCCTTGGGGACATTGAGGACCAGATTTCCACAGGCTCAGTAAAGGGGTTTCTCAATTTTATCAATTCAGCCGGCATCTACGATACTCCTCCTAATGAAGTCAGAGGGATTCGGTACTATGAGGAGATGCTGAATACCATGGCCAGCACTTTTGCCAATGTATTTAATAAGGCCAATGAGCTGGGGGATGGAACCAAACGCCCGCTTTTTGCTGCCAGTGATGATAAATCCAATTTGGATCCATCCAATATAACCGCTAAAAATATCACCATTGCTTCAGGATGGCTCTCCAACGATTACGGAATTACCACCACCAAAACCGCAGCCCCGGACGCTTCGGGCCTTAACGATAATATTCTTAATATGATTTCCCTTTTTTCTAAAGAAATGGATTTTACCACCGGCGCAGGCAGTTCTGTCTATAAGGGTTCATTGCTCAACTTTTTCTCTTTTACCACCGCAACCCTTGCCACCGACATCAATAACATGGATAAACTGGTAGAAACCAGAGAAATTGTGCTATCCAACATTGAAAGTGACAGGCTTTCTATTTCCTCGGTCTCTTTAGACGAGGAAGCCATGAACATGATGATGTTTCAAAAGTCTTATAATGCTGCAGCTCGGTACATGACAACCATCGATCAGGCCCTGGATACCATCATCAACGGTATGGGGCTTGTCGGCAAATAAGGAGATAACATATGCGTGTAACATCTGCTATGATGTCCGGCAGCTACTATCGTAATATCAACCGCAACATGGGCAGACTAAACCAATTAAGCGAAGTATGTACCACCGGACGCAAATTTTCCAAGGCTTCTCAGGATCCCACCAACTACATCAAGGAAACTTTTTATAAAAAGCAAGAGTCCCGAATCAGCAATTATGTCAGCAATATCAACACTGTCAAAAGCAAATTTGAATGTGCAGAAGGCAACATGCAGGAAATGAACAGTATTCTCAAGGATACCGGGGTAAACCTGCTCAATGCACTGACCGGGTCCCTTAACGACGATAACCGCAACACGCTTGCGGAACAGCTTCGTGATATGCAGGATAACCTGCTAAAGACAGCTAATTTTCAGTTTACCGAAAATTATATTTTTGGCGGCAGCAATATCAAAACTCCCCCCTTTTCCTATGACAAAGCCACCAATAAGCTTACCTATAACGGTCTGGATGTTTCTGACCCTGCCAAATTGGCCGACCTTCAGGCACTGGCAGGAGAAAAGGTTTTTGTAGATATTGGCTTTGTGGGGGCTGATGGCGCCGTAACTGCCGAAAACGCCATGAACATCTCGCTTTCAGCCCTAAATATGCTGGGTTATGGCACAACGACTGTGGATGGTAAAACCATTGACAACAACGTTATTGTATTGCTGGGTGATATTGCCAATATGCTAGAAAGCGCCAGTTTTGATTCCAAGGAGCTTCAGCCCTATTACGATACCTTCCAAAAACAGCAAACCACTCTACTCACTTCTCTCTCTGATATCGGTTCAAAAACCAAACTGTTGGAAAATACCAGTGAGCGCCTTGCCGACCTACAGATTTCGGTAACACAGAGCATTGCCAACACCTCCAGCACCGACTACAGCACCTCCATTATGGAGTATAAAATGCAGGAGATTGTGTGTAATGTTTCTATGCAGCTGGGAGCCAGCGTCATTCCCAACTCACTCTTTGATTTTCTACGATAATCCATTTTGTGCAGATGTGTTTTTAGCAAGAAATACCATCTGCACTATTTTTATTATTTGAATGATATCTGAAAATAATTATTCAAATTGCTCTAAAAAATGATAAAAGAGCGACGATATATATCATGTAAGGACCAAACCCCTACAAACAACAATTTAGGAGGAATAAATTATGCAGATCCAACACAATATTGCTGCTTTAAACGCAACCAGACAGCTGGGTATCAACAATTCCGCCGCATCCAAAAGCCTTGAAAAACTGTCTTCCGGCTTTAGAATCAACCGTTCCGGTGACGACGCTGCAGGCCTTGCTATTTCCGAAAAAATGAGAGCTCAGATTTCCGGCCTGGAACAGTCTCAAAGAAATGCACAAGACGGTATTTCTATGATTCAGACCGCTGAAGGTGCTCTTACCGAAGTGCATTCTATGCTGAACCGTATGAAGGAACTTTCTGTTCAGGCTGCAAACGGAACCTATGACGACACCGTTGACAGAGCTGCTTTGAACGCCGAGTCTACACAGCTGAAAAGCGAAATTGACAACATTCTTACCAACACCAAGTTTAACGATATCGCCCTGCTGGACGGTACCCTCAATGTAAACATTCAGATTGGTGTTTCCTCCGCAGAAACTCTGGCCATGAATCTGACCACCACCGATATCTCCGGTGTAGGTACCATCACCCTGGACACTCAGGCAAATGCCAACACTGCTGTTGATACTATCACCGATGATATCAACCTGGTCTCCACCTTCCGTGCTCAGCTGGGTGCTCTCCAGAACCGTCTGGAGCATTCCGTCAACAACATTGGTGTTGCTGCCGAAAACGTTACCGCTGCCGAAAGCCGTATTCGTGACGTTGACATGGCCAAAGAAATGATGAACTTTACCAAGAACAACATCCTGATGCAGGCTGCCCAGTCCATGCTGGCACAGGCAAACTCTCAGCCCCAGGGCGTTCTGCAGCTGCTCCGCTAATTTTTATTTAACCATACATCACCCAAAAGAAGCTTTCATCTTAACTCCTTTTCCACCCTGTGCATTTTTTGTGCAGGGTGGTTTTTATTTTTAACAACATCTGTGCCTTTGCCAAAATTATATTTTAATATAGCTCCATCTTTTTTAAACCCCTAAAATTTTGTATTTTACAGCCGATATAAATAATAAGAAAAGGAAGAAGGCGAAATATTATGATTAGTTCTGTTTATGGCTCCAACCGCATCACCATGGGTGGTCTTGCCACAGGTCTGGATACCCAGTCCCTTATCAAGCAGATGACCTATGCAACCCGGCTTAAAATAGATAGCAAGAAGCAGTCTATTCAAACGCTGCAGTGGAAGACCGATTCTTACCGTGAAGTAACCTCTTCCTTAAACTCCCTTAAGGAAAAATACTTCTCTTATTCCTCCAAAAGCAACCTGCTGAGCAGCTCACTTTACACCAACGGTAAAATCAGCTGTTCTTCTCCTTATGTCAGCATTTCCGGCAGCTCCTCCTCTGCTCAAAACCTTATTATCAAGGATATTCAGCAGCTGGCAACCAAAACCACGCTGACCACAAACGGCACCTTGACCGATTCCTCTATTCAGTCTGAGGTCATTGAATTTGATAAGCAGGTAAATAATCTGGCTGCGGAGTCTGTCACCTTGTCTTATAACGGAAAAAACTATTCCGTAGTATTCGGCAAGGACTTCTCCTCCACCGATCCTGCCGAAATAGCTGCCTACATCAATGATTCTTTAAAGCAGAATTCTGATTTACTGGATGAAAGCGGAAACTTAAAAATCTCTGTGCAAATTGCAGAAGGTGATACTGCCGGTTCACAAGTGTTTTCCATCACCAACAACACCGGAGACGGTAAAACTGTTAAAATTGCGGCCGGCACCAAAAATGCACTTGCAGCTTTGGGCTTTGCGGTTTCCTCCGCCTCCGCTACCGAAATTAAATCAAGCGAAATTACAGCCGACCAGTTTACCAGTACATTAAACCTGATAGATACACTACGTGACAACTTTTTAAAAATAAAGTTAGACGGCTCAGAAAAAACCATTACTTTTGAAGATGTTCCCAGTAATCTCAGCACAACCGAAGAATTGTCCAACTATTTAAATCAAAAGCTATCCGCTGTATTTTCTCCCGGCAAAGTATCGGTTATGGCGGTAGATGGACAAATTGTCATTCGTGCTGTATCCCAAAGCTCGGTGGTTAGTGTCACCGGTGGCGGAGAAGGTCTTTTGGGACCAAAAGGTGTGCTAGGTCTTGCTTCCAATGAAAGTAACCGTGTGAACACCAACGCACCCGTTTCCGATATTCCCTTCAGCAGGCCGCTGCTGGGAGATACCTATACCGTCAGCATCAACTCCAAAGAGTTTTCTTTTGATAAAGATACCAGCCTAAGCACCATAATCAGCACCATCAACTCCTCAGACGTGGGCGTCAAGCTGTCTTATTCCTCTACCATGAATAAGATGATGGTAGAATCCACTTCAACCGGTGCCAACAGCAAAATAGAAATTAGCGATGTCAGCGGAAATTTGGCTGAGTGCCTGCTGGGTACCAATTACACGGTGAACCAGGGTACCGATGCAGTTGTGGTGGTCAGCCTGGATGGCGGTCAGACCGAAATGACAGTAGAGCGCAGCTCCAACACCTTCACCATGGACGGCCTGAGCATCACCCTTAACTCCAAGGCTGCGGGTGATGTTGCCGAGGATATCCGTGTTACGGTAGAAAGCAACGCCGATGAACTGGTATCTACCTTTAAATCCTTTGTGGATGATTACAACTCTCTTATCGACATGATGAACGGACATCTGAAAACAAAGCCCGACCGCGATTATCAGCCTTTGACCGATGAACAAAAAGAGGAAATGACAGAAAAAGAAATTGAGCTTTGGGAAAAAAAGGCCAAGGACGGCCTCCTTTATGCCGACAATGACATTCACTCCTTGGTTACGGATATGAAGAGCTGTTTGACCTCTCTGGTAGGTGATGCGGGCTTACTGTCAGAGTTTGGTATTAAGTTTGATCAGTATCTCACCGGTGGAAAGCTGTCGATTGATGAAGATAAGTTTAAAAAGGCTCTTACAGAAAACCCCGATAAGCTCATTTCCTGCCTTACCCAAAAATCCACGGTGAACAAGGCTGACGACTACAAGGGTTACTACGCTTCCTCCGGCGTTTTTCAGCGGATGTCCGAAACCATTGACAAATATGCTTCAACTTATTTGGAAAAGGGTATATTGGTTAAAAAAGCAGGTGTTGCAAACACCTCTACCGACCAGGACAATTACCTGGCACGGCAAATTAAAGATTATAACAAGCAAATTACAAAACTGCAGCGCATCCTGGCAATCGAAGAAAACCGCTATCTCAAGCAGTTTACCGCACTGGAAACCAATATCAATAATCTTAACTCTCAGAGCAGCCTGTTTACCAGCGGTCAGTAAGGCATAAAAGAAGTTCAAAAAAGGTAGGTTGGATAAAATATGAATACAGCTTTCAGCCAGTACAAGCAACAAAATATTATGAACCTTACCAAAGGGGAACAGCTGATTCTTTTGTATGACGAAATTATCAAAGAGCTGAATCTTTCTAAGTTTTATATCAGCAACAATGATTTTTGTCAGTGCAACGAAACCTTTCACCGTGCTCATAAAATAAACAATTATCTCATCTCCATATTAAACAATGACTATGAAATATCTGAAAATTTGCTGCAGCTTTATATGTTTTGCCGCCGCCAGATTACCACTGCCAACACCTTAAAGGATATTAAGATGGTAGATGAAGTGCTTGCCATTTACGTCGAGCTTCGAGACGCCTTTCAGCAGGCACAAAAATCAAAATAACCTCCTATTCACAACTTTTTAAATAGCTACAAGTGCAAAAAAGCCGAAAATCCGTAGTAAACTTGCTACGGATTTTCGGCTTTTACTTTTTGTATGCTTTGTTTATTGTGCAAGGTTTTTAAATTTTGCCAATACGGACTGTTCTTATGCCGCTATATGTTGTAAGTGTGATCCAAGGGCCCGGAGCCATGTCCCAAATCCAACATGGCCCCTAGTGCCCCTGTTAAATAATCCTTGGCATTCTGAATGCTCTGCTCTAAGGAACAGCCGGCAGCAAGATTGCAGGCGATAGCCGACGAAAGAGTACACCCTGTGCCATGTGTGTTAGGGTTGTTAATACGCTGTGACTTAAACCAGCTGATGCGGCCTTGGTGGTACAAAAGGTCGATGGCATCGTTAACCAGGTGTCCGCCTTTTACCAGGATAGCCCCGTTAAAGCGCTCGGCTATCTTTTGAGCGGCGCAAATCATATCTTTTTCGTCATGAATCTCAAAGCCGCATAATACCTCAGATTCGGGAATGTTGGGTGTAATAATGGTGCCCAACGGCAGCAAACGGCCGATGAGTGCTTCCCGTGCTTCCTCCGAAAGCAGCTTACAGCCGCTGGTAGATACCATCACAGGGTCTACCACAATGTTTTGTGCGTGATACTCTTTTAGCTTATCTACAATAACCTCAATAATCTGGCTATTAGACACCATGCCGATTTTAACACTATCGGGTCTGATGTCTTTAAAAATGCAGTCCAGCTGCTGCGCCACAAACTCAGGAGTGGCATCCATAATGCCATAGACACCGGTGGTGTTTTGTGCTGTAAGGGCGGTAATTACACTCATGGCATACATTTTGTGTGCTGTTATAGTTTTAATATCTGCCTGAATACCTGCACCACCGCTGCAATCTGACCCCGCAATAGTAAGAACTTTTTTCATAACAGTATTCCCTCTGCTTTCCTAAAATTCTCAATATAAAAGTCTGCCAGTGCTTTTAGCTCCGCCTGACACTCCTCTGTTGAGTCAAGCACCGCAGCCACACAAAAGCCTGCTCCTTTGGCTGTTTGTACTGCATGCAGTGCATCTTCAAGTACCAGTGTCTGCACCTTGGGTGTGCCTAAAAAAGCAAGTGCTGCTTCAAAGATATCCGGCTGGTCCTTCCCGCAGCCCACAGAGGTGCAGGTAAAAATCTCTCCAAAATACTTTAAAATCCCATTTCTGGCAAGGGCAGCCCGGGCAAGATGGCGGTCTGTGGCCGTGGCAATACACATCCGTACGCCTCTATGACTAAGCGCCTCTAAAAAATCTGCCACCCCTGCCTTTAGGGGAGCTTCCTCCGTGTAAAAATGCTCCACCAGGCTGTTTACCCCTTGCATAATTTCTTCTACAGTGGCTGCTATGCCATATTGCTGCTTTAAGTATTCCCCAGCCTGGAGCAAACTCATGGTTTTGAGTGTTTCCTTCAGATTACCATCGGGTTCTATTCCCAGGGTGCGCAGATAGTCCTCCCCCACTGTTTTCCAAATAGACATGGAGTCCAAAAGCGTACCATCCAAATCAAAAATTGCTCCTGCTATCTTCATCCCTGCACCATCTTTTGAGAAAGAGCCCTTAGCCCTTTGCATTCACTTTCAATATCTTCTGCTGCAAAAATAGCAGACACCAGTGCCACACCATCTGCGCCGCAGCCCGAAAGCTGTAGCATATTTTGCTTGCTGATGCCGCCAATGGCTACCACAGGAATGGATACCTTGCTGCAAATATCCTGAAGGGTTTGGTGGGTGACTTCAGAGGCATCCAGCTTGGTGGTGGTGGTAAAAACAGCCCCCACACCCAGAT
>JAEYXR010000099.1 GCA_023431215.1 Bacillota bacterium | reverse complement strand
GGGCTCGTAGATGTGTATATCAGACAGATTTTTATTGAGTGCCCTTTATATTTACGAAACCCCACGCCGCAGGGGGTGAATGTGCTGGGAATTCAGTCTGCTACGGTGGTGTTTAAAAAAGAAGTTAATCTGTATGCCAACAGTACAGAGGCCCGTGTAGGTGACCTGATACTGGCCCCCATGGCAGGCGGTACAGCACGAGTTTATTTTCAGGATAATGTATACCTCAATATTGGTTCTAACCGCATCCGCCTGTTTGGAGCAGGAGAAGCCTACAGCTTTACCAAAAACATAGATTTGTTTCAGTATGCGGTAGATACAGGCAAGGCCAGCACAGGACTTTCGGGCTGGCTGCGCAATATTATAAACAGTTGGGCCGGTGCAAGCGGCGACAAATACCAAGAAAGCGATATGACACCCATAACGGATGAAATGCCCACCATCAATGCGTTAAGCTCCATTGTGTGGGAATAAGAAGGGGGGCGGACAGCATGAAAAACAAAAGGGGATTTACCCTGGCAGAGCTTTTGGTGGCAATGACGCTTTTGGTGCTGATTGTATTTTGCTTTACCCCTCTCATGCTGGCAAGCCTGAACAGCGTTGTTTTGGCAGGCACCCAGGAGCAGACCATCTATGAAGAAAAAAGCAGCATAGAAGGTAAGTTTGCCCAAGGTCCCGACTATACACAGCCTGCAACAGATGAGGTGCGTATTACCTTTGTACAAAACGGAAAAGAAGTAAATTCTCAGGTAAAAGGCTGGGTTTTACAAAGCGAACAGCAAAAAATGACTGGATACATAGGGCAGGATGTGGCACAGCTGGAGATATCTCCCGGAAGCATCAGCGAAAGCTACAATGCAGGTACCCGCATCACCATACGCTGCGAACTGATTCCTTTTGAGGATGAAGGCCTGTTTGAGCTGGTAAAAGCCGAAACAAAGATTTTAAAAGGCAGTACAGGCAACAAGATACCCTTTTAAATTGATGAAAACGACCCTCATACCGCATACCTGACACTGCAAAATACAGGGCTGTTATCCATGAGTAATTCTCCCTACACCATAAAATACGGCACAGGGTTGAGTGCTTCGCTGCGTGTTACCCAGCCCACAATTATTGCCGTTGGCGCAAGCAATGCCTACTATGTACGCCGGGGCGACGGATGGGTAAAGGGTGTAGGCTATGATAACAGCGATGGAAAAATAGACAAAAACAACAGTAACATTTTGCGTGATGCCCTTTGGACCGGTTCCCAGTATGTGGTGGCCGGCGACAGCAGCTGGTATTGCACCAATGAAAATGGCTGGAGCAAAAAGACCTTAAACAGCGGCAGCAAGGTGTACGACCTGAATGTATCTTCTGTTGACAGTATGATTTATTCCATGGGTTATTATGATGGAGGATTTTGGGGCATATATCGGTATTTTCAGCGTCTGGATACACCGGAGAGTGCCGCAGGGTATGACCTAACCATAGGTGATGTTCTCTTTGGCGGGCCGGGTTACGGCACAGCGGTAACCTCCGGTAAGCGCAACGGCAACGCTACCCACCTCTATGCCTGGTATACCAAAAGCTGGAGCAGAGTAACCGGTACCTATGTGTCGGTAAACGGGCTTAATACCCTGATGGAGATGCCTGACGATACAGGCGGAGCCGCCATTACATGCTTGGAGTGGAACCAAAAGGATAGCGGCGGAGAGTTTTTGGCAGGGCTGGACAACGGCAGAATCTACAGCCTGAAAGATTCCAGCACCACATGGGTATCCGACAGTGATAAGGCTCAGGCACTGACAGCCAACCCAAACAAGCCCGATAAAACTTATACCCGCTACAAGGTAGTGCTTACCGCCGAGGACGGCACCACTTATGAAGACTATGTCATCGGTACTGACCTGTACGCAGTTGCTGCCAGAGACGGTAAGTACTATATCACCATTCCCGCACAGGGCAGCAACCCTGCTGTAGAATATTGTCTGGCACAAGAAAACGGCAAGCTTTACGCAGAAAAAATTCTTATCAACTACCTCCATGGCCTGCAGTCACAAATTACTTCATCGGTAAATACCTCTGCCAAAAGCGGTATTCAGTCCTTGGCCTTTGGGGCAGACATTTGGGTAGCTGTGGGCAACAACCTTTCCATTAAGGTTACCGACAACTACAAGCAGCATATGGTAACCACTACCTATGCCTACACCGTGTCTGACAGAAATCCCCAGTGGAAGGTAACCGGCGAAAGCGAGGTTGTGGAATCCGACCCTGATTATGAAGATTATGTGGTAAATCAGACCTCTGCCAAAATATTGTGGCGCAGCTCAGAAGATGGTGCCGGTTGGCGTGCAGCCACAAGCGTGCCGTCAGGGCTTAACACCCTGCACAAGGTGGCCTATGTGGGCAATAAGTTTTATGCCGTGGGCAAAGCGGGAACCATCATCAGTTCCACAGATGGCAAAAAATGGGTTAACGAACCCAAAAACGGTGTTTTATCCGCAGACCTTTACGGCATAGCCGGTATTGGTGATGAATGATTTTGCACAAAGGAGGGGAGCAGCAGTGAAAAAGCAAAGAACAAAAGGCTTTACACTTCCCGAAGTCATGATTGCACTGGCGCTCCTCAGCCTAGTACTGGCACTTGGGTACCAAACTTTTGGGCACCTGTGGGGCACTTATGAGCGTACCGAACAAAAATGGCTGGTAGAACGTGATGTAAAGAACGTCATGTATCAAATGAGCCGGTCGCTGCGCACTGCCTATTCTGTTAAGCTGGAAAATGCCGACCCTGCCGCCGCAGATGCAGAGACACTGGTGGTATATCAACCGGTGGGCGGATACGATGCCAAGGTATTGGAGCAGGGTAAGGAGCCTGGCGAGGCTGTAAAAATCAATGAAACCCCTGTTACCGTCTCTTTTGGGCTGGTGGAAAAAACAAACACCGACGGCACAGGCACCGGAGAATATTTACAGGATGCTGTTGCCATTACCGTGGCATCGGCGGCAGACCAAACCGGCATAGAATATACCCTGACCCAGGCGGTACATTTTCCAAACCTTGCTGCTAAGGTGGAGGGTACCTCCGGCACGGCGCTAAGGTGCCGCATGGTGGGAGACGGGGGCTTTACCTTTGACTCCGGCGGGGTCAATGCAGGCTGCTTTATTGCCACCGCCGCCTACGGCGACTACGACCAGCAAAGTGTACAGCTGCTGCGGCGCTTCCGCGATGAGGTGCTGCTGCAAACCAGTGCCGGCCAAAGCTTTGTCAAAGCCTACTACCGCTTGTCGCCTCCCATTGCCCACACCATTGCCCGGCACCCCCTGCTACGCGGGTTAACCTGGCTTGCGCTTCAGCCTGCCATTGGTGTGGCCGTGGCAATTCTGCACCCGGCATTTGCCCTTACTCTTGGGCTGCTGGCCACGCTGCTGTGGTATCTTACAAAAACCTACTTGTTGGGTAAAAAGCTTTAAGGCACTGCCTAAGTGCACAAACAGCTTTTTTTATATAGATTTTGGTTTGTTACACAAAAGGATATTTTATCAAGATTAGATAGTGGTATTATGAGGAAAGACATGCTATGGTTTGCCGCGTTTTTGTCATGCAGAGTAAAAAAGCTTTTCATTCCTGATAAGGAGTGCAGTGGCTGATAGGCTGTTTTGTCAAAAAAGCTGCAAAATGTGGCAGGTATCACATGTAAAAATCACTATCCAAGGTAAAATACTTTTTTGATGTAAAACATAATTAAAACGGAGGGTTTAAACAAATGAAAAAACTATTTAAGAACAAAAAAGGCTTTACCCTGGTCGAACTGATGGTCGTCGTGGCCATCCTCGGTATTCTGGTGGCTGTTGCTATTCCTGTGTACAATAATGTGACTGATAAGGCAGCAGCTGAGACCTGTAATGCAAACATCCGTATCCTGAAGTCCGCCGCAGAACAGTACAAGATTGTCCATAATGAGTATCCTGATGCTATTGAAGATATAGTCGATAACACCTATATTCAGGATGCTGCTGACTTTGACTGCCCATCCAACCCAACAGATGCTGACTTTGCTTATACTATGACTGAGGGTACAGATGGCGTAGCTCCTACATTTGAATGTGCCAATCATCCTGCTCCTGCTGTTGGTGGCTGATAAGTTACTAATCTTGCATGCCCAAATCCACCCCCCTGCGGATTGTCTATCCGCAGGGGGGTAAGCCCATACTCTGTTAAAAGTCCCAACAGGGGTACCCCTTGCCCAAAGATGTCCAAAAAGGAGGATTTTAGCGTGAAACTAGACACCTTACTTTCACAGGCACTACATGACTCTTATACACATCTGACTCTGCCGACGACTAGTCGAGTGTAGATCTCG
>JAEYXR010000084.1 GCA_023431215.1 Bacillota bacterium | reverse complement strand
GGCCAAGACCCAGCGGGCGATGACCCGCAGCTGGACCAAGATCAAGTCCGGCAAGTGATCCGCGAGGAGCCCGGCGGCGCCATAACATGGATGAAGTGATCTCTGCCAAACAGTGCACGGTGAACGGGAATCAGCAATTCTTCAAAACCGAAAACGGAGCCGTAAAAGAAGCCGAAGACCATAGATGACAGGCCGATGCGAGACATGATGCCTCCCAGCGCCATGCCTTTCTTTTTATAAAGGAACAGGCCCAGCAGAGTGATGACTGCACCCTGACCAATGTCGCCAAACATCATGCCAAACAGCAGAATGTAGGTGATGGCAACAAAGGGAGTAGGGTCAATGTCTTTATAAGAGGGCAGGCCGTACATGGTGACAAACATCTCAAAGGGGCGGAGAAACCAGTTGTTTTTTAGCTGTACCGGAGTGGTAAGACGGGTGTCACTGTCGGGCTCTTTAATGGCAACGGTAACTTTGCCTTCCAAGTCTTTAAAACGAGCCTCAAAGGTTTCTCTACGCTTGTAAGGAACAAAGCCGATGAGTACAAAATCTTGTTTGATAAAAGCAGCGTCACGGCGCATTTCAAAGGCTTCACCCAAGAATCTTACCTTGGCATACACCTTGCACAGCCGTGCTTCTTCGTCCTTTACAATAGCAGAAATCTGCTTGTTTAAGGCGGCAAGCTCTGCCGTCTCTTTTTCTAAGTCTTTGCGGATAAAGCCGTGAGCCTCATCGGGAGTACCATGGGCGTAGTCGGGAATACGAATACGCTCAAAATACAGAGAGGAAAAAAGCCCGTCAATTTCCTGCTGGTCGGAGTTTGCACAGATGTACAAGCACCAGTGATAGGCGCTGTCGGAGTCATAGGAAAAAATGATAAAAGGCTTTTCACGGTAAAAGGAAAGCTTGTTGTAGCTGTCCGTAGGCAGGCGACCAAAACGAACCTTTAAAAATTGACACGCAAAAATCTCATCAAAATTATAGTTTAGTTGATTTAAGTGCTCCAGCTGGGTGAGTGCGCTTTTATGAGCACCAATAATTTGTTCTACACCGCGCTTGCGGTTTAGCAGCTTTTTAAGCTGCTGACTTAGCCCCTCCACATAGGAGGAAAAGTCTTTGTTGGCTATGTCCAGGTCATCAAACTCTGTGTACTGCAAGGCAATACCGGTGTTGGCAGCAATTTCTCCCAGCCGCTTTTGCAGCACAGCATAAGGATTTTCTTCCTTCATGGCTACAAGGCCACCGGAATATTCGCTGAGGGAGGATGCCTGCTCGGGATGGAACACCCCGCTGCTTTGGCAGCGCAGCAGCACCTCGTCCAAATATTGCTTGTCACCACGCAGGGTTACCAACGACATTTTTTCAATGGACATAGTCTTCACCACCTTTCTTCTTGTTTGGTATCCGATGGATGGCGGATGGTTTTTTAATATAGGCTACACAATCAGTATTTTGGCAATATCGGCAGGAGCCAACTGATAGCGTATGGCCTCTATGATATTGATAATGTTGGTTAGTTCCACCTCCAGCTGGGTGATGTAAGCCACAAGGCTTACCGGCGGATAGGTGGAATAGCGCAGCATTTTTTTTGTATACTTGTGCCGCAGGCGCAGGGTCAGATTTTCTATAAATTCAAGGTCATCCTCACTGGCTTCTGCACCCATACGGGAGCTTTTTAAAATTTCGACCAGACCTCCGGGGTCGCCTGTAGCAATCCGTTCAATCAGCTTGCGATTGGGCGTTTCAAAGGGCAGCAGGCAGTTTTTAATTGCCTCTGGGCTGCTTTTAAAGAACCGACGCAAGCGGTAAGCACTGGCAATATTTTCTGCATCAATGCGCATCAAAAACAGTTGGTGAAGCTTTTTGCCTGTAGAGCTGCCAAACTGTTTGTCAATGTGGCGAAAAATCTGCCGGTAATAATAGGTGGTCAAATCACGCTCAATGGCTGAAAGGTCAAGCTTGTTCTTGTCCTCCTCTTCACGCAGAACATAAGGAGCAAGGATGCTGTCGTAGGGGGTGTTCCGGAGCACCTCCCGAACATCGTCGTAGCTGCGGGCATGCAGCAGAGCTTTCATATCATAAGAGCAGAACTTGGGGCTTACCTGACCATAAACATGATACTCGCCTTCACTGCCTGCACCGATATATCGCAACAGATTAATTATTTGTTCAATTTCATCCCACAAGTAAACATACTGGTAAAAACCGGCTTGTCTTGAAAAATCATAATGGATTAAACGCTGGTAACGCTCATAACGTTCGTTGCGCAGCAGGTTTTCCAGCTGTCCGCGATGAATTGAGCTGAGATCCACGTGCTCCAAGGTATGGGCATAATGCGTATTGTCACGCAGGTAAGCAGCCACTTCTGGTACGGTGGTTCGCTTCATCAGCTCGGAGTAGTCATCAGGAGTAAGGCTTTGTCCAAACATGGCTCGAGCCTTGGACGCAATCGCCTTGCTGGAATAGGATTTTAGCATGGGGTGTCCTCCTTTCCGTAAAAAGATGGGACATTGCCTAAAAAGAGAATCAAGGGAGGATGCAGCGCTCAAAGAGTTCTTTTTCCCACTCCTTGTGATGTTCCTCATAGGCCTGGTCCAGGTTAGCCATCAAAGCATCGTAGCGCTTGGCGATATCTCCAAATGCCTCCTGGGAAGCCTTGCCCTCTTCATCCCGGATGATACCGATGCGGTGGATAGCACGCTGGGTGTATTCTTCCTTGAATTTTTGAACATCGCGGTCCAGATTGCTGATGGTTGATTCCAGTACATCTTCGGCATCGCTGACAATAGCGGCCGCTTTTTTGTCGGTCTCTACCAAAAGCTCCAAAATGTTGTCCATCGCCATAAATGCTCCATTCTGCCGCTCTGCTTCGGCTGATAATTTGCTTTTGGTACTCTTATCATGCAGAGCAAAGAATGATAAGAGCATTTTGCGCAATTGGGGTGGGAGTGAGCAAAGCGAACGAATCACCCTGCGCATCGCCCCTGCGAGGGACAGCTTGAACAGAAGTTACAAGCTGCTCCATTCTGCCGCTCTGCTTCGGCTGGTAATTTGCTTTTGGTACTCTTATCATGCAGAGCAAAGAATGATAAGAGCTGTTTTTATAAACAGGCGTTGACTTCATAATTTCCCACAAAGCTGCGGCTATACAGCACAGAAGGGGTTTTTATACGCAGTAAACATTTTAACACAGCTTGTCAAGTCAATTTACCGCAAATTGGCAACGCCGTTTATAACAAAGCACAGATAGTGTCAATACTTTGTCAACGACCCAATCATATACCTATTTAAATGTTTTTTCAAGCAAATAGCTTCAAAGATGGTGCAGTTTACAGATGATTAGTTACTTATAGCCAAAGTATGACCAAACCGTTAAAAAGCCCTTGTGCTTTGCGCCAAAAAAAAGCAGACTTTAAAAAAGCAGGTCATGGTAAATTATAAAAATGAAGGAAAAAGCTAGAAAAAGTTCATAATTGTGGTATACTTACCGTGTAAAACATGATATTATTAATAATGTCTCACGCAAAGTGAAGTATACTATGTTTGCAAATTGCGAATTAATATTTTAAAGTATGCAAAAATGGAGTGAAGTAACGGCTCATGAAGCTCAATGTTTTTGACAGTCATACCCATAGCGATAACTCTCCCGACGGAAACCACTCAATAAGCTACCTGTGCGAGCGTGCCATTGCCAAAGGTGTGATGGGCTTTTCGGTGACCGATCATTTTGATTGTGACATTGCCGAGGAGGATGGATATTTTACCCGTCTGCGCCAGTCTTATTTTGAAACAGAGTTGGCACGCTCTACCTTTGGCAGCAGCATCCGCCTCACCCGGGGAATAGAGCTGGGTCAGCCCTGGATGGTTCCTGATGTTGCCCAGAGGGTTCTGGATGAATATGATTTTGACTTTGTTTTGGGTTCTGTCCACAGCATAGAAAAGGGCAAGGATCTTTATTATATTGACTATAATGACCCTGATGTGGTCATTGCCGATGTACTGGAAGGCTACTACAAAAACAATGTGGAGCTGGCAAAGTGGAATCTTTTTGACAGCCTGGCACATTTGGGTTATGCGGAGCGTTATGTTTGGGGTAAATATCGTATTCCTTTCAGCTACGAGCCTTATTGGGACTACATAGATGAAACGTTAAAACTGCTCATTCAAAACGGCAGAGGCCTTGAGGTAAATACAGCGGGATATCGTCAGGGATTGGGCAAACCCACCCCCGACAGAGGAATTTTGAAACGGTATAAGGAACTGGGCGGTGAAATCATTACTCTTGGTTCCGATGCTCATTTTGCAGACGACATAGCCGCGGATTTTACCATGGCTATGGATTTGCTGATAGAGCTTGGCTTTGAATATTTTGCTTTTTATAAAGAGCGTAAACCCGTTATGCTGAAGCTTATTTAACAGGCAAAGTAATGATTGTGCCAATAAAAAACCGCAGCGCCAGAGCTGCGGTTTTTTGGTATCAGGTATTGCCATGACACAATAAATGAGCTATACTCAAGTACAAAACCCACTAAAATCAGGTGGGAAAAATAAATATATGACAAAAGGGAGGAAGCTTTTCCATGGAAGAGTTATTGCGTATTTTATCCGAGAACGCGCGCCTGAGCTTTGAGCAGCTGGCAGCCATGACCGGACGGACGCCTCAGGAGGTGGCGGCCGCCATGGAGGAGCTGGAGGCCCAAGGTATTATAAAAGGCTACCGTGCAGTGGTGGACTGGGACAAAACCCACCGCGACCTGTGCATTGCCCGTATTGAAATTAAAGTAACCCCCAAAAGCGGTATGGGCTTTGAGGAAATTGCCAACACCATCGCCCAGTTTGACGAGGTAGAGGAAGTAACCCTCATGAGCGGCAGCTATGACCTGGCACTCACCGTAACCGGTAAGAGTTTTAAAGAAGTTGCCATGTTTGTTTCGAGGCGGCTGGCTCCTCTGGATTCGGTACAGTCTACCGCCACACACTTTGTGCTGCGCCGCTATAAAGAAGCCGGTATTGTTGTTTCCAACAACCAGCGAGATGAGAGGGAGGTCTATTTTTGATGGATTACAGTAAAATATTATCTACCTGCATTCAGGAGTTGAAGCCTTCCGGCATCAGACGCTTTTTTGATTTGGCCAACCAGATGGAAGATGTTATTTCTTTGGGTGTTGGCGAGCCTGACTTTAAAACTCCCTATGCCATCCGCCGCGCGGGCATGGACAGCCTGGAAAAAGGCCAGACCTGGTATAGTGCCAACGCCGGGTTGCTGGAGCTCCGCGAGGAATGTTCCAATTATCTGTTTCGCCGTTTTGGCCTGAAATACAACGGTGCCAAGGAGGTGCTCATTACCGTGGGCGGCTCTGAGGCCATAGACCTTTGCATGCGTTCCCTCATCAACCCCGGTGACGAGGTGCTGATTCCTCAGCCAAGCTTTGTCTGCTACGACCCCATTGCCCGTATGGCAGGTGGCGTGCCTGTGCCCATCTACTCCAAGGCAGAGGATGGTTTCCGTCTTACTCCCCAGGCACTGAAAGCGGCCATTACCCCTAAAACAAAGCTGCTGGTATTCCCCTTCCCTAGCAACCCCACAGGCGCCATTATGAAGCGGGAGCACCTGGAGGCCATTGCCGAGGTGCTGCGGGACACCAACATTATGGTTCTTAGCGACGAAATTTATGCCGAGCTTACCTATGAGGGCCGCCATGTTTCCATTGCTTCCATTCCCGGTATGTGGGAACGTACCGTGGTGGTCAACGGCTTCTCCAAGGCTTATGCCATGACCGGCTGGAGACTGGGTTATGCTGCCGGCCCCCGAGAAATTATTGCCCAGATGACCAAGGTACATCAGTTTGCCATTATGTGCGCCCCCACCACCAGCCAGTATGCCGCCATTGAGGCCATGCGCAGCTGTGATGATGAAATTGCCCGTATGTCGGTGCAGTTTGGAATGCGCCGTGGGCTGCTGGTTAACAGTTTGAACAAAATGGGGCTGACCTGTGCCGACCCATTGGGAGCCTTTTATGTTTTTCCCTCCATTAAGAGCACTGGCATGACATCGGAGGAATTCTGCCAGGGCTTGCTGCAAAGCCAGAAGGTGGCAGTGGTGCCGGGCAATGCCTTTGGCGAAAGCGGAGAAGGCTTTATCCGAATCTCTTATTCCTACTCGGTAAACCACCTCATTGAGGCGCTGCGCCGCATCCAAAAGTATCTGGAGGAGCTTGGTGTGGCCAACCCTGAGGCGGAAGAACTGCTGAAGCAGGCTTAAATCATAACATGCAATAGAGGCGACACCTATAAAAATGACGCCTAGCACAGAAGCCCTAAAGAGCTTTTAAGTTGGGCGCTAATAAAGCATAATATAACAACGAAAGAGGGACTATTGGCGTAAAGCCAATAGTCCCTCTTTGATTCCTGTTACTTTGAAAAGGGAGGGTAAGCAACAAAGAGGATGCCCCCTTGGCTGCTGTGTAACAAGTACCATCAAGACCAAACCTTGGTTACTGCTTATAGCCATTCACCATAGTGCTTGATATAGAATCTTTTGAATAGCTGTGTAAACAAAAAGTATCCGGCCAGAATCAACAAGAGCCACGGCGCAAACAAAGCTGGGAGCGGCATCATATCAATCCCAATTGAGAATTGGCTAAATCCAACCACAATTGCCAGAGTCGTTACGATAAAGGTAGAGATTAATAACGGGGCAGAGGGCTTACTCTGTACAAAGGGTATTTTTGCCGTACGGGTCATGTGGATGACAAGTACCTGTGATACTGTACCAAATACAAACCATCCGCTTTGAAACATGGGTGCTAAAGCCACTTTATCTGCTCCAATTATCCACCACATAACGGCGAAGCAAAGAAGATCGAACACCGAACTGAGTGGCCCTAAAAACGCCGTAAAAGTTTTAATCGATCTTGTTTCCCATTTGCGCGGTTTTTTCACATATTCATCGTCCACTCTGTCAAAGGGCATACCCATCTGAGCAAAATCACACAGAAGGTTCTGCGTGAGTATCTGTACAGGAAGCATTGGCAAAAACGGCAGAAAGACACTGGCAAAAATCACCGAAATCATGTTGCCAAAATTGCCGCTGGCGGCCATTTTAATATATTTCACAATATTTCCAAAAGTGCGACGGCCCTCAATCACGCCTTCCTCAAGCGCCATCAAATCTTTTTCCAGTAAAATAATATCGGCGGTTTCCTTGGCAATATCAACGGCGCTGTCTACGGAAATTCCTACATCCGCCTGGCGCAGGGCAGGTGCGTCATTGATGCCATCTCCCATATAACCAACAGTATGGCCCGCAACCTGAAATGCTTTTACCACGCGTTCTTTTTGGGTAGGCGACAGTTTTGCAAACAAGTTACAGGTCTTGACCGCATGAGTTAGGGCGGCATCGTCCATTCGCTCTACATCACGGCCTGTTAAAAGCTGGGAAGTATCGACGCCCACTTTGCCGCAAACCTTTACAGCCACACCTTCGCTGTCTCCGGTGAGAACCACCGTTCTAACCCCATGCTCCCGGAGTGTGGTAATTGCTGCCTTGGCACTTTCTTTGGGAGGATCAAGAAAACCCACAAAGCCACTGAGCACCATATCCGTTTCATCCGGCACACTGAAAGTGTCGGTAGCGGGGATTCCGCTTTTCTGTGCCACAGCAATCATCCGCAGACCATCGGCATTGTGCTTTTCATAGACTTCGAGAGCAGCACGCCTTGTTTCTTCATCCATTGGTAAAATACGCCCATCCATTTCCACAAAAGATGATATGCCTATCATCTCTTCCACCGCGCCTTTTGTAATGAGATGTCTTTTTCCGGCTTTGTCTTCCAAAACAACGCTCATTCTGCGGCGGGAAAAATCAAAGGGGATTTCATCTACGCATACATAAGAGCTAAGGAGATCCTCAAGCTCATTTTGCTCAGCGCGATTAATAATGGCAAGGTCAATCAAATTTTTAAGTCCGGTCTGAAAATAGCTGTTTAGATAGGCATAGCGCAGGATACGATCGTCGTCCTCCCCGTGCAGGTTCATATATTTTTCCAGAATGATTTTATCCTCGGTCAGGGTACCCGTTTTGTCGGTACAGAGCACATCCATTTCTCCAAACACCTGTATTGCGCCAAGTGTGCGGACAATAACCTTGTGCTTGGACATGGAAACCGCGCCTTTTGCAAGTGTAGAGGTCATAACGACAGGAAGCATTTCCGGGGTAAGCCCCACTGCAATACTGGTGGCAAAGAGCAAAGCGCTTGGCCAGTCCCCTTTTGCCAGACCGTTGATCAAAAACACAATGGGAACCATGACGAGCATCATACGGACCAGGAGCCTGCTGACCGAATCTACGCCGCGCTCGAAGCTGGTTTTCGCCCTGTCGCCAGTCAAAGATTTTGCCATTGATCCGAAATACGTGTCATTTCCAATTGCCAATACCACGGCTGTGGCACTTCCGCTTACCATATTGGAACCCATAAAGCCAATGTTTCGTAAATCTGTTAACCCGTCACCCAAGTTGTTTTTTATATTGCTAAATTTCTCCACAGGATTGGATTCACCCGTTAAAGCTGCCTGAGCAATAAAAGCGTCCTTTGTTGCCAAAAAACGAACATCTGCCGGGAGCATATCACCTGCCGACAGCCGGATGATATCACCTGGGACAACGTCATCCATTGGAATTTGGAGAAGCTTTCCATCTCTCCAGACATCTGCTTTGTTGGAGATCATTTTGGACAATTTCTCGGCGGCGGCGTTGGACCGCTGGCTTTGGGAGAAAGCAATAAGGCTGGATAGCAACACCAACCCTAAGATGATTATAACGGTGAGATAATCGGGCTTTACAGATGCAACAACATCCGTAAAATATGTAATGATGGCGGTGAGAAGCAGAATGACATTAAAGGGATTGATGGTAGCTTCCCGCAATCTATGCAGTACGGTATTTGTATTGCCAACGGTGATTATGTTTTTTCCAAATTTATTCTGTCTCTCTTCAACTTCTTCACCTGTAAGCCCCACCTGCGTAACGGACAATCGCGTGTATACTTCTTCTGCGGTCAGAAAGGCAAAGGACCGAAGGTTTTGCTCAGTGTCTTGTTTGCTTATTTGAAACTGCCTGACATGAATATTTTTGTTGATAAAATTCACTGAAATCATTCCTTTCTTAGTTAGGATTCTCCAGTGAAAACACAATATGGCAACAAAAAAAGCCGCCCCAACGGACGGCAACAAAGTCACAGCAAGCTAAACCATCAGCGTAAACGCACAATGGTCAACAACCCGTGATTAGCACCGGCACATTGGTTTGTATTTTCACATAGGAGTTTAAAGTCGTTTCTCATACTTCGAGGGTTGCTGTCCATTGTCTCACATCCTTTTTTATTATATATAACTATTATATCAGCTTAATTCTTGAAGTCAATTTTACAACTCCGAAGATGTTTTTAGGGGTTAATAAGTACTTTGGCTTATGCCCAACTGCAAGAGCTGTATCGGTTTGTCGGATATAAATAAAACAAACAACAAAATGTAAGCAATGGCAGCAGCAATTTTGTAAAAAAGCAAAAAGAAAAACCATATTACTGCATGAGAACAAAAGAAAGGGTCCATACTCTGAATAACACAAAAAGACAGTAAGAGTAAAGGACGGAAAAACCATGGACAGATATTCCAAAATAGACAGCGCATTGATAATTGGATTGATGATGGCACTGATTGTCAGCAGTATCATGGCCTTTGGCAGCCGCTGCGAGGAAATTCGCGGACAGGTGCTGCGGTTGCATGTGCTGGCAAATTCCAACAGCAAGGCAGATCAAGAGCTGAAGCTGGGGGTTCGCGACGCTGTTTTGGATGCAACAGGTGACTTATTTGCCGCAGCAGGAAATTTGACCGAGGCAGAGGATGCAGCAAAGACCAATCTTGCCCTTATCCGGCAGACTGCTCAAGAGGAGATTATGCGCAGGGGCAGCAATGATCCGGTAGATGTAAAACTGACCAGAATGTTTTTTGAGACCAGAGTGTATGAAAATGCAACCCTGCCTGCAGGCTATTATGACGCAGTGCGTATTACCATCGGCGAGGCCAAGGGTAAAAACTGGTGGTGTGTGATGTTTCCACCCATGTGTGTACAGTCAGCGGTAAAGCAGACAGAAGATACCCAGCTTACCAAGGAGATTCAACAACTGGGCGAGCGCCCTGATTATAAAATGGCTTTTGCCGCAGTAGAGCTGTTTGAATCGCTACGGGATAAGCTGACACAAGCACAGGAACAAGTAATTGCATAAAAACACCCGGTTTACATTCCGTTTGAGCCAAAGGCAGCCGCTGTTAAGTTGCAGAACCCCAATCAATACTTACACAGCTTTATAAAATAAAAGTAATAAAAAAACAGGAAGCCCGCCAAAGGCTTCCTGTTTTTGTTTACAGATAATAGGTGGTATATTCCTCATCGTTGCCGGAGGCATAAAAAGAAATGCTCAAGCCCTGATAGTTTTTAGGAACTGTTGCAACAAACCAAACTGTAACAGTCCGCCCCGCAGGCAGGTTGACAGAGGCTTCTTCTCTTTCAAATGCCCATTCACAATGGCGCTGGTTGCCGCTGGAGGCGTAGGTGCAGGATAAATCTACTCCGTAATCTCGCAAGGAGGCAGCAACACTGCCGGTATTTAAAAAGTCAATGCCAATGCGCAGGGTTTGATAAATATCATCTTCTGCGTTCTCCGTTTTATCTACGGCGGTACCGGTAACAGTAATCCTATGGTCTTGGCCATGTTCAAAAATATAGCCAATCTCATCAACTTTTTCTGTTATCATAGAAAGAACAGAAGACAAAATAATGATGGCAAGGGTAATGGAAAAGCCTTTGTTTCGTCCTTTGGTCATGTGGCAGCCCCTCCCCACATGCTGTCATCCAGCAAAATCTCATGCACACTGCTTACCACAAAGGAGTTTAGCGGCAGCGGAGTTGTTTCCTGTATGCACAGGGAGTACGGCCCGGCAGAATCTACCAAAAAGAACAGCCAGCCATCGGTACTGCCATAGGCTGCTTCCCAAAGTGCCAGCTCGTAAAACCCAAGCTCCTCCATCGAAGCAATGGCGGCGTTTATGCCATCAGTATCATCCATGAGGGTAGTATCCCAAGGCAGCGGGTAGCGGTAACGGTCGCCGTCAGAAAGATAAAAAACATCATTATCCTGCAAAAGTTGGGCATCGGCATCGGCTTGGTCTATTATGACATGAACGCCCACCATTGCAAGATGTTCCGGAAGTGACAAGCCAATGAGCGCACTGTCCACATAGCCCCAGTCATCCACCGTAACACAAACACCCCCGGTTTGTACTGTCTGCCCCATGGCGTAATTTGTTGTTTCCAAATTTTCTACCATGCAGTTTTGGGCCCTGTAAGTATGTACCGCTTTTCTAATCCCCATGGAAGCAGGTTTAAAAGCACAATAACTGCAAGAACGATGAACATAATGGGCAAAAGGCCAAGCTTGTTTCCTCGCTTTTCCTCCCGGTACTCCCGTTGTGCGTCATAGCGCGGGGCGTACATCTCCCGACGGCGTGCAGTTGCAGTCTCTTGCCGCACCTGTGAGCCTTGATGGTGTCCGTGTGCAGCATGATTTCGGCTGATATCCCGGTGCCCTCCAAACCCAAACGGAACACACTCCGGTGTACAGTCGGTTTTTTCATTCCGCATATGTTCATTCAGCAGCTGCCGTTCCAGCTTCATTTGCTGCTTTTGACGGTCACTGGGGCTGGTATAGGCACCACAGCGGGGGCAGATTTCATCTTTGTTGTAGTCGTAGATTTTGCCGCAGCTTAAGCATTTTATCTGCATCATCCGTCTCCTCCTTTATTGAGTTTTATAACAATAACAGCACTGCAAAGCCAGAAATCGCTTTTGCCACAGGCGGTTAAAAATCTTTTGCAATTTTACAAGCTTGATTAAATTTGGTATCAAACTCTCATTGAGGCTAGTATAACATATAATTGGAGTAAAAGAAAAAGAAATGTTACGTATCCATTGAAGTAAACCGGTTGACAAGCCGGTGTTGTCCAGAGTATAATAACCCATGTAGGCATTGCTGCCTGCCCCATAAAACAAAAGCGTTGAAGGGAAGAAGCGACGCACCGCCGCCTTAGAAAGAAAAGCCTTGGCTGAAAGCTTTTTGCGCAGGTGTACGCAGGCCACCCCCGAGCTCTGTTTTGAAGAAAAGCAGCGGATAACCGGACCGTTACTGCCGGAACGAGTGGCGCATTTTTACTAGTGCGCAATTTGGGTGGTACCACGGAAGACATCGGCTTTCGTCCCAGTTGCTGGGGCGGAGGCTGTTTTTGTATTTGTGTGCCTATGATTTTAGTTCATAGAGTTTATTAGAAAAAAAGCCTGCTTGCTGCACATACTGAAAAGAGAGCAAGCCGATGGGCCAAATAATTTGTATCAACAAGAGGAAAGCGAGTAAAAAAACATGGAGTGGACAGGACTTAACG
Organism: Bacillota bacterium; assembly: GCA_023431215.1. Lineage (GTDB taxonomy): Bacteria > Bacillota > Clostridia > Oscillospirales > Ruminococcaceae > Angelakisella. The sequence goes on along the minus strand of JAEYXR010000084.1, from coordinate 25,432 downwards.
AACTGCGCGAAAAATTCTTAAACTTTTACGAGAGTAAAATGCATACCCGGCTGGCTTCGGCTCCCCTGGTACCCCAGGAGGAGGCAAGCCTGCTGCTGATCAACTCCGGCATGGCCCCCCTGAAAAAATATTTTATGGGGCTTGCCACCCTGCCCAGCGGCAGCAAGCGTGCCACAAGCTGCCAGAAGTGCATCCGTACCCCCGATATTGAAAACGTTGGCAAAACCGCCCGCCACGGCACCTATTTTGAGATGCTGGGCAACTTCTCTTTTGGCGATTACTTTAAGGAGGAGGCCACCACCTGGGCATGGGAGTTCATCACCAAAGTGTTGGAAATGCCTGTGGACAAGCTGTATGTCTCTGTCTATGAGGACGACGACGAAGCTTACGAGATTTGGACAAAACGCCGCGGCGTGGACCCCAGCCATATGGTGCGCCTGGGCAAAGCCGACAACTTTTGGGAAATCGGCTCCGGCCCCTGCGGCCCCTGCTCCGAAATATACTTTGACCGCGGTGTAGAAAAAGGCTGCGGCAGCCCCGATTGCAAGGTTGGCTGCGAGTGCGACCGCTTTGTAGAGTTTTGGAATCTGGTATTTACCCAGTTTAATTCTGACGGTGAGGGGAACTATACCCCCCTTGACCATCCCAATATCGATACCGGTATGGGCCTGGAGCGTCTGGCCTGCATTATGCAGGGTGTAGACAACCTTTTTGAGGTGGATACCGTCCAGAATATTATGAAGCATATTTGCACCATTGCGGGTGTGGAATACAAGAAAGACCCCAAGACCGATGTTTCCATCCGTGTGGTGACCGACCACATCCGTTCTACCACCTTTATGATTGGCGACGGCGTTGTGCCCCAAAACGAGGGCCGCGGCTATGTGCTGCGCCGCCTGCTGCGCCGTGCTGCCCGCCATGGCAGACTGCTGGGCATCAACGAGCCCTTCCTGTATAAGGTATGCGAGACCGTCATTGGCGAGAACGCCAAGGCATATCCCGAGCTTGTGCAGAACAAGGACTATATTGTCAAGGTTATTAAGCTGGAGGAGGAGCGTTTTGCCAAGACCATCGACCAGGGCCTGGGCATGGTAAACTCCCTTATTGAAAAGCTGCTGGCCGAGGGCAAGACCGTATTCCCCGGTGACGAAGCCTTTAAGCTGTACGACACCTACGGATTCCCCATTGACCTCACCAAGGAAATTGCAGAAGAAAAAGGCCTGACCGTAGACGAAGAGGGTTATCAGGCAAGCATGAAGGTTCAGCGCGAAACCGCCCGTGAAGCAACCCGCGCCGCTTTGGGTGATGTGGCCTGGGCAGAGGATGTTCTCAAAGGTAAGGACATCATCAGTGAGTTTGTGGGGTACACCTGCACCGACAAAGAGACCGAGCTGCTGGCCATTATTTATGAGGGTGAGCTGACCGATAGCCTGGGCGATGAGGACAGTGCCGCTTTGGTGCTGGCACAAACTCCCTTTTACGCCGAAAGCGGCGGCCAGGTTGGTGACACCGGCATCATTACCTGCGGCAGCAGCATCTTTGAGGTTTACGACTGTAAAAAGTCTCCCACCGGTGCCTTTATGCACATCGGCAAGGTCAAAAACGGTGTATTTACCACCAGAGATAAGGTGCATGCACAGGTAGATGTACAGCGCCGTCAGTCCATTATGCGCAACCACTCCTCCTGCCACCTGCTGCAAAAGGCACTGCAGGATGTTTTGGGCAGCCACGTTCATCAGTCAGGCTCTTATGTGGACGATAAAATGTGCCGTTTCGACTTCTCTCACTTCAGCGCCATGACCACCGAGGAGCTGGCAGAGGTGGAGCGTCGTGTCAACGAGATGATTTTGGAAGCAAACCCCGTAAATGCGACAGAAATGCCTATTGAGGAAGCCAAAAAGCTGGGCGCTATGGCTTTATTTGGCGAAAAATACGGCGATATGGTTCGCGTAGTCAATATGAACGAAAAATCCATCGAGTTTTGCGGCGGTACCCATGTAGACAACACTGCAAAGCTGGGGCTGTTTAAGATTCTCAAGGAATCCTCCATTGCCGCAGGCATCCGCCGCATTGAGGCAACCACCGGCTGGGGCGTTCTGCGTGTTATGGATGAAGAAGAATCCATTCTGCATAGTGCAGCCACAACCCTCAAGCTGGGCAATCCCTCCGAATTGATGGACAAGATTGGTGCTTTGACTGCTGACTTAAAGGCCAAGGAAAAGGCACTGTCCGACATGGAGCAGAAGATGGCAGCCATGAAGGTAAAAGACCTGTTTGCCGAAGCAAGACCCATTGGCAGCTTCCGCTTTGTGTGCGCCGGCTTTATGGGCTCCAAGCCCGAGGCTCTGCGTGCATTGTGTGATACCGGACGTGCCAATGCAGAGGATTCCATCATTGTATTGACCTCTACCAACCAAGGCAAGGGAAACATTGCCGTTGGCGTTGGTGCTGCCGCCGTTAAGGCAGGCATACACGCCGGCAAAATTGTGAAAGCGGTTACCTCCGTAACAGGGGGCAGCGGCGGCGGACGTCCCGACAGCGCCATGGGCGGACTTGTAGATATCTTTAAAATTGATGAGGCAATGGCCCAGCTGCCCGATGTGTTGCTGGCCATGATGAAATAAGTGTTTAGGGCTATTCACAGAGTATAAAGGAGGTGCAAGCATGGGCGACTGCATTTTTTGCAAAATTGCGGCTGGAGAAATTCCCTCAAACAAGGTGTATGAGGATGATGCATGTCTGGCTTTTTACGACCTTTCTCCTCAGGCACCAGTCCATTTTTTGGTTATTCCCAAGGAGCATATCTCCTCGGTGGCAGCATTGACGACCGAAAACTGTGCTGTGGTAGGTCATATTTATGAGGTGATTGCCAAGGTTACCGCAGAGCTTGGGCTGGACAAGGGCTTTCGCGTTGTCACCAATTGCGGTGAGGATGGTGGTCAGACGGTGGGACATCTGCACTTCCATGTGTTGGGCGGACGTTCTTTGGCATGGCCTCCGGGCTGATAAGTTAACAACCAAAGGTTGGACATAAACAACAGGAGCCGTCGCACTAATGCGGCGGATCCTGTTGTTTGGTGGATAGGGTTATTAGGAATTTTATATCAAATTGCTGGTAGGCAATTTACGGCGGCATAATAATAGTGGGATATTAACTATCTTGTGGCGCAGCTAGAAGGATTCTGCTTTGTCAGAGATAATACCGCCGCTGAAATATGCCGAAACATCCTGGGTAATGCGGTTAAAGGATTCATAAATAGCGGTTACTCTCTCTTCATAATTTTCTGCAGCATTATTAACCAAAAGATTAGACAATTTTTCTATTAAATCCAAATAGGTCAAAAGGAGTCCGTTCCACTCGGCCTCTCTCCAGTAAGGACAAATTCGACTCATAAGCGCTGCACCTTTTTTGCAGTTTTCTTTTAGAAGCTTCATTTTATTTGTAGTTTCCTGGGGATAGTTGCTGACTAAATAGTAAACATATTCAACCAATATGTTATTGCTCTGCGCAAACAAATCGATGAGCGGTTGAACATCCGCCGGGGAATAATAATTGATAATCAAATTTTTAAAGTTACCAGCAAGCCTGCTTAAGGCCTTTAAAGAAGTTTTTTCAATGGGGGTTTTAAAGATAGAATTTGTTAAAAAACCCGTATAAATATCATACTGTAAGGAAAAGTAACTTGTAGCCTTAGATATCACTAATAATTGTTCTGCTTGTTGCATAATAAAGCCCTCTCTTACTATTGTAGTGGTAAAGAACGTAGCAACTATATCAAAAAAATAAATGATAAAAACACATAGGAAAAGCCTATGAAAGATGTTGCAATGCTTCATTATCATTTTATTATTCAGTACAGGAATGGGTGCACAGCAAGCAGCAAAACCAACTTAAAAAATCCCCCGGCAGCAGCCGGAGGATTTTTTAAGTTATTTTTTAGAATTGTAAAACAGTTTTCCTATTGCGCTGCCTGCCAGAGCTACCAAACCATAGCCAACGATATAAACCCACGCTGTGTAGTTATAATAAATAAAAATAGTTGGAGCAAACAGTACTGCAACAAAGAGGGGATAAAGCAAGCTAAAAGGGTTTTTTATACCAAATAAGACAGAACAGAAAAAACAAACCAAGGGAATCACCACAAGTAGCATCAGCATGGCGCTTCCCGTATCTTTTATGAAAAGCGGCAGCAAATAGAAATCAATTGTTAGAATGATAAGGTAAGGTAGCAAGCTTTTCAGTCTGGTCATTCTATTTGCCTCCCTAGTAAACATTGCTATTTTAATTGATGACTTGTGGATTAAAGCATCTTAAGCCGTTTTATACTTTTTCTTCCATACCAATGCAAACACAATGCCTGCAATCACAGCAGCTGCTGCTACAATGCTGACGCCATTGATCAAATAAAGAGGCAACCTTAGCTGCATGGGTAGTTCCGAAAGCGTGTAGCCGGATATATCTAAAATTGGAGTAAGCTGGCTTTTTAATAGAAAGTATGCTACCCGGGACAGCAGTAAGGCCAAAGCAGCATAGCACGACACAAAGTAACCGGCCAAATGTCCTTTTTGTTTTACCAGCTTTGCCATAAGGCCAAAAGTAGCGGGGCTTTTTTCTTGGGTGTGAGGGGAAGTAGGTGATTGCTCAGTTATGGTGTCATCAAGCAAATAATCGGTAGACACATCAAATATTTTAGCCATAAGCAGAATTTTTGAGGTGTCGGGTAAAGATTCGCCCAGTTCCCATTTAGACACCGACTGGCGAGACACTTCAATTTGGGCAGCCAACTGTTCCTGAGACATTCCGGCAGCTTTGCGCAAACGTTGTAGTTTTTCTCCAAAAGTCATGGTACGTACCTCCAGTTTTATTCCCTTACTAATCATCAAAGTTTTTTTGCCAAGTAAGGGGATGGTCTTAGTGTAGCAAACTGGCTGGTTGCGTTCTACCAAGGCTGCTTGGAGAACTCGCAACTGGCGGTTGCAAAGTAAAAAACATCATTGTAGAGGTGTCCTGGGGGTGCGCCTGCCAACAAGATACGAAAAACGCTCCTGAGTAGGCAGGCCCTCCAGCATTGGTTTTGAGGGAAAGGTTTGGTTAAACACCTTGGACTTTTCGGCATCCAGGGTGTAAACTGAAGCTTCCTCAAAACGGCCGGCACAGTTTTGCAAAGCACCGGGTATTAGCTCCAAAGCAAGCAGAGCATCGGCATACATGTTATCGGCAGTGGCTATGCCAAAGGTTTGGGCAGGAACAAACTGTACCCGCCGGTAATAATCCGGGTCGCCATAAATCAAGATGGCATCATAACCCAGCTCCCTTGCAAGCTCTTTGGTATGGTCGATAAGAAGACTGCCAATACCCTGTCCCTGATACTGTGGCAAAACCGACACGGGGCCAAAGCACAAAACCTCTTTTTTCCGCCCGTCATCACATGCTATTCTGCACTTGTTGTACATAATATTGCCTACAATTTTGCCGTCCTTTAGCGCCACATAATCCAGCTGGGGAACAAAGGCTGCATCACTCCGCATTACATGTACAAGGTAATGCTCGTCACAGCCGGGAACATGATGGTTCCAAAAGGCCTCTCTGGTAAGTTCTTCTACGGCGCGGTAATCGGCAGGGGTTTCCTGCCGGAGTAAGATAACTTCTTTTTGCATGGTTTTCTCCTTATAAGCGCCTGCAAGGTGTTCCTTTCCATCTTTTCATGCCATCATTTTATTTTGTGCTTAACGCATCAGGAATAGAGATGGAAGAAACCCTGGACGGGGCAACAGTGTTGAGATAGGATTCCAAATCATAGGAGAACAATACCTGGTCATAGCCATCCAGCGACAACTCTTCAATTTCCCATTGGGTCATCAAAGAAAGGTCGATGTAAGTGATTTGACTGTAATGGGGGGCCAAAAAAGACAGGTAAGAGAGAGTACCCCGGTCACCGAATACCAGCAGCCTTTGGCTGGGTGCACCGATTGCAGTAATTTCAATTTTGGGTGAGTGTCCGCCCAAAATGACATCAAGATCCGAGCCGGAAACGGTGGAGGATTGGGGGAATAGGGTGTAATAGGTTCGGTTTTCGTAGCGGTCCCAGTGATATACCCGGTAAGAACGTTTAACAGAGGTGTTGTGGTACAGGGTAATCAGGTCGGGTTTGACACCGCTGTGCCCCCATTGCCGATACAGTTCTCCATAGTAATCGTAAGAGGCACGGGTCATGGTGTACTCCTGATAAGGGGTAAGGCGAAGGCGCTTTGACAGGGTTTGATATACCGTATACCCTCCCAGCGAGGTTAAAACCGAGTCGCTGCGGTAATAAAGATAATCATTGCGGGCGTTGTACAGCGCTGGGTAAACATCCACGGTGGTCACCATACCCGAAAGAGAACGATAAGTTTCTTCAATATACCGCTTTTGATTATAAAGCTCCAGCCTGCCGGGCAGCTGCTCCTGATAAATGGCACAGCTGGTGGGTACCAGCATCAAATGGGTGGGAATGTTGCAGGTTTGGGCAAATTTGCGGATGGCCTTGGTATTGGCCTTATGAATACCCGTATCGGCAGAGGGTACTAAATTTTTTACAAGACCCTCTTCTGTTAAAATTATATTATCAAATTCTTTTTGCCCACCGATGATACGAAGCTGGCGGCTAAGGTCACCAAGAAAATCTTGAAAGGGAATGGCCTGCTGAAAAAATTCTTCCAGCGCAGGGCCAAACAGATCAAAATAAGGGATGGTTACAAAGGCCTGCCTGGCCAGAGATGGATGAAGAACCACCGATGACACAGATGTGGCAAGAAACAGCAGGATAAATGCCAGGGGAAGCAATCTTTTTTTCATAGCATTGCCCCCCTAAACCAAAAATGCCAGCACAAGCACAAACAGCAGAAGGTTACTGACTGTTGACAGCGCGTCTGCCAGTGCAGGATGGTTGCGCATAAAGCGGCGGGAGGTGGTGTTGACCAGATTGGTGCAAAAAAAGGCGCAGAGCAAAAGCAGAAGCCAGTTGGAGGAAAGAAGATAAAGGCTGTAATTATCAAACAACTCCGGTGCAAAAAGATTGTGCTGTGGCCGGGGCAGACCAAACAAGGTCAGAAGATAAAACCAGGACTGTCCCAGGCGGCTGGTGGAAAACCACACAAAGGAGATAACAATACAAATAAAGGTATAAAGACGCCGGAAAAAAGCCGGAATACGGTGAAGCACATTTTCACCGTATAGTGTCTCCAGCGTAATAATAAGGCCCAGTGAAGCACCCCATACCAAAAAGTTTACCGATATGCCGTACCACAAACCCATTAAAATGGTGATAAGAATGATGTTAAGGGTGGTGGCCAGCTTACCGTTGTCCTCTGCACCCAGCGCACCATATACATATTTGCGCACATAGCGGTAAGCCGAAATGTTAAAGCGGGAAAAGAAATCGGTAACCGACTGAGCCTGAAGCGGATAATGAAAGTTTTCCGGCAGGTCCAGCCCCAAAAGAGCACCGGAGCCACGGGCAAGGTCGCTGTAGCCCGATAGGGTAAAATAAGTGGCAAAGATATAGCAGGTCAGCAGCATCCACATAGACAACACTGTTTTGTCATCATAAGGAATGGCAGACAGTTGGGAAGCCAGCAGCAAAGCACCGTCGGCCAAAATAACCTTTTTTGCTAACCCATGAAGCAGCCACACAAAACCGTTGCCTATTTTGGTTAGGGAAAAACTGGGACGTCGCAGCTGCACCAAAAAGTCGTTGCAGCTTACCACGGGGCCCACAAATATTTTGCCAAAGAAGCAGCAAAATACCCCATAATCGTAAAATGAGGTGACAAGGTCGGCTTCTCCGTTATACAGGTCAATGAGATACCCCAAAGAAGTAAAGGTGTAAACCGCTATTCCCACAGGGGCAATCATCACCCCCAACTGCCCAAAAGAGGACAGGATAATAAACAGTAAAATATTTTTGATTGCGGCAGCATAAAGTGCCACACGCCCTTGCCAGCTGCCCTTGCCATACAAAAAAACCGGTCGTGCCAAAAGATAATCGGTGATGACGCAAGCAACCATAATAATAAGGTTAAGGGGAAGAACACGCCAGTTTTGCGGACCTATCAGCATACTGGGCAGCAAAGCGTAAAAATAAAGGGAGGCCACAAACAAGACAAACACCTTATAGGCCCTTGGTACCAAATAGTACACAAAAGCCGTTGTGGGAAGAAAGAAAAAGAGGTAAGAAAGACTAAACAGCTGCAAAGCGGCTCTCTCCTTTCAGCGTAAGATGTAAGCCATCAGCAAAAGTGTCAGGAAAGGATGGTATACTCCAAATTTTCCCACACTAGGTGGCAGCCTTCTGTAATTTCTTCTGGAAGCAGGGCGCGGGCAACCGGGTTGCCTCCGGCCTGAGGCTCTTCCATGGGTACCAGCAGCGCGTAGTCCCCGTCAATTTTAGCTACTATATAATGAATGGTCTCCATTTGTAGTCAATCTCCTTTTAGCGGATAAATTTATGAGTACAAGCCTAAAAAGCATAGTTGTTTGCTGTCATTGAAGTTATCAAATTAAACTGCCGAAAATGGCAGAGCGTTTATATACTGTTAAAAAGGTTTGGGCGCAAGCATTAAAGCAGTTGCTCCTTCAATGCTTGAATAAGCTTTGTCAGTTCCGGCAAAGTGGCGGTACGAGTCAGAATCCCCGGCAGGGCATTGGGGCCTATGCCCGCAGGCAAACCCAGACTGATTAAAAGCTCACGACGGAGCCGGGCACTTTGTGGCTGGCCGTACAGACCCAGAGCATAAAGCTCTGCTTTGGTAACAGGCTGGGGAGGCGGGACCTTTGGCTCGTCCTCCAATACACCGGCGTTGACAAAGGCTTGGCGCAAAATCTCTATGGGCATACCCTCTACCCCCAGGGTTCCTTCGGCAGAAGGGGCAGTCTTGCGGTGCTCTTTGCCCAAAATTTGGGGAATATAAATGTGAACAATATGATTCTGGGGTACGGAGCCTGCAATATAGCGGCGGATTTGAAAGCCTGCACGGTCGCTGTCGGTTAAAATAATAATTTTATCCTGCAGTGCCAGACGCCGTATCATGGCAAGCTTTTCCTTATCCTTATAAATACCAAAGCCCCCGGTGACAATGATGTCGCCTTCAATCAGGGAGCTGAGAGTGCTTTTATCGTATTTTCCTTCAACAATGATGGGATAGGGTACTTTTAACAACGAGGCTCTCCTCTCTGTTTCTCAATACAAATTGCCCAATAGGATGATAAAAGCATTCTCTATTCCTATTATAATCAAACAGCAAGTGTATTGATTTATGGATTGGTTGTAAAAGCTGATATCAAACCGGATTCTTGGCAGCGCGGGACATTTTTAAAAATATTTCGGCAATGGTGCTTTCCAGCGTCAGGCGGGGGTCGATACCGGTGGTCTTCATGGCCAGGTCAGCCTCTGCCAGCAGGTGCAAAATTTCACCCAGGCAGGAGCTTCCCACACGCCGTTGGTTTTCTACCGCCTTGGTGTAGCGGTATGCGCCCCCGCCATAGCCAAAGGCGGAGCGGGCTTCACTATCGGGCAGGCCTTCTGCCTTGGCGCAGGCAGCCCGGTACATATCTACAAAAGCCATGGTAAGAATGGTCAGAATTGCCACAGGGGTCTCCCGCTGAAACAACAGCCCGTCTACAACCGCCATGGCGCCATTGTAATCTCGCTTGATTATTTTATCGGACAAATCAAAAATCCGGGCCTCGCTAACCGGCTCTACCAGCAACTGAATCTGCTGCTGTGTAATGGTCTCACCCTCACCGGCATAGGCGCACAGCTTGTCCACCTCATTTTGTATCCGCAAGCAGTCACATCCGCAGTAATCGGCCAGCAGCAGCCCCTGGGGAGACTCCAGCTTGGTGCCGTGCTTGGCAGCAAAGGAGGCTGCTAAGCGTGCCGCGTCGCTGCGGGTAGGACGGGTAAAGGAACAGACAACACCTGCCTTATCGCACAGGTCGTGGAGCTTTTGGCCTCGGGAACCTTTTTTCTTCAGATCCAGGGGCTGGGTACGCACTGTAATGAGCAGCAGGGTAGAGGGGCTGAGGGAAGCCAGCAGCTGCCAGAGCTTTTCGGCATCTACGGCAGAAAGCACAGATACGTCCAGATCATCTATGATAACCGCACGGCGCTCTGCCATAAAGGGCAGGCTAAGGGCAGAATCGGCAATTTTATCCACATCCATGGCGGCGCGTCCATCCACACAAAAGAGGTTAAAGTCTTGAAACTGTGTAACGGTTTGCTTGATTAGGGCATCAGCAGTACGCTCCAGCTGATAGGCGTCATCGCCATACAGCAGCACCACAGGGGAGGCTGCCATTTCAGCCAAATCCTCTTTTTTTCTTCGTAGGTTTTGCAGCAGCAAAGAGCTCTCCTCCTTTTGGGTCATGTGGTTGGATGCTGTATAATGCAACATGCTCTAACTGCACCATGTCGCCGGGGTTGCCCAGACAAGTGACATTCCAGTCCTTGTCAATCCTTACAACCGCAGCATTAAAACCAGTTTCTATCTTACCATAGTTTGGGCTGTTTTCATACCCGTTAATTGTTAAATTCTCGGGGTTGGTGGGGTCTTGCCATTCTTTTATTATTATAAGGTTTGGTGCTTGGATAAGAAACACCTTTTGTGGTAGAGCCTGAACCGTAACCCCCTCAAATACCTCCTGCTCACGGGTAGTGCCGCTGCCCCCGTAAAAGGGAAACAAAAAGTCCGGAGCAGGCAGCCCGGCATAATTGGGCAGTACCGATAATCCCCAACGCCGATAGTCCGTCATACTGCGGTCATCATACACCAGCATACTTTGGCCGCCCTGGTAAAGATAGAACCCTCTGGCTTTGCTGTCTACCGTCAAAATGGTATCGTATTGATGGAACAAAGAAAAACAGCAAAGCAGCACCGCCCAAAAGGGGAGACCAATAAAGAGTACCTTGCGCCGGTGGTGCTTTTTCAGCACCCAGGCCAACAACAGCAAAAAAGCCAACAAGCAATACAACCACCGCTGCCAGCCAAAGCCTACGGCAATACCCACACAGGGCAGCTGATAGATGATTTTACTCAGCTGCAAAATAGTATTGGCACAAAAGGCACCCAGCTGCAATACTATGGTGCTTAAAGAGCCAAAGGGCAGCAAAAAAATACCGGCCACACCCAACCCCAAAGCACCCAGCACAAAAGGGGCGGCCAGCACATTGGCAGGCAGACTGTAAAAAGGCACCCAGCCCTGCGTAAGGCAAAGCAGCGGAAAAACACCAAGCTGTGCGGCGGTGGTAACCCCCACAACCTGCAATAGTTTAGTCAGAACCCTTCCGCAGCTGCCCCGCCATGAGGTCACCCAATGGCTCAACCCTTTGCTGATGGGGCTTGCCCAAAGAAGAATGGCAAGGGTGGCACAGAAAGAATACAAAAAACCATTGCTGCCCAGTGCAGGGGGGCAAGCAAATACCAGAATCACGGCGGCAAATGCCAGTGAGGTGAACCCATCGCTGCGCCTACCAAGGGCTTGCGCAGTAAGATACAAAATCAGCATTGTAGCTGCGCGGACAGCAGAAAGAGCAAAGCCTGATGCAGCCACCACCGCAAACACAGCCGGGATGCAGATAAAAAGCGTAGTAAGGCGGCGCAGCTTAAGACAGCGGCACAAGCCCACAAACAGTCCGCACAAAATACTCAGATGCAGGCCGGATACCGACAACAGATGCCCAAGCCCCGCTGTATTGATGCTGTATTGTTCCACAGGAGAGAGCACGGATCTTTGAGAAAACAGCATGCCGCCTAGCATAGCGCCTCCCTGTCCGGGGCAGGCACGGCCGACAGCTTGAGAGAGCCTAAGGCGCAGCTGTTGGGTTTGCCATAAACCAGCCTGCCGCTGGGGTTGCCACAGCTTCAAATCTTGAGAAACGGTGCCCCTTAAGCTGACGCCGCCAGAGAACAACAGGCTGTTACCATCTTGCTCCACCTCTTTAATATTTGCCCTGCCTTCCACCCAATCACCTACCTGGGGCCCGCCGGGTGGGCAGTATAAGTGCAGTGTTTGGTATCCTGCCTGGTGGGTTTTTGCCAGCACGGTAATGCTTTGAGGATTCCAGCTACTTTGTGAACTGACCATTCCTTGGAAAGAAACCGTTTGACCAACAAGCCTTTGAAGCGGGGCAGTGCGCAAAGTATAAAGCCGACTTGCAGCCAAAGCGGTAAGACAGCCCACCACAGCCAAAAACAGCAGCTTTTTTGCATATTGACGGTTTTTGAAAAAAAGAACTAAGCATAACCCAAGGACAAGTATAGAAGGCAGAACCTGCAGCCACTGCCAAGGGGCAAAAAAAGCGGTCCAGATTTGCAGCAAAAAAAAGAAGGAAAACGCACAAAAAGGCCGCTTCATTCGTTCTCACCCTTTTCCAATTTTTATAGTTTTGGTTCGGCAAATTTCGACATTAATAATGAAAAAACAATGCGGTACAAGGTACCGCAAAGGGCTGCAGGCAGCTTGGTGCTTATCTTTATAAGGGCATGATACAATAAAAAAGCGCTAAGGCAAAACCCGTGTATTGTGCGGTGTTGTCCAAAAATTATAAACAACCCGACAAACAACCGTCAGGAGGTTTGCCGGGTTGCCTGCATTATAGAATATTCATCTGCAGCCCTGCCATAATATCCAGTGCTTTTTGATGCATAGAATCATCAAAGCTGGCGCAAAGACAAGAATCAATAATAATTTCCGCCTGAGGAAAAGTAGTTTGAAGAATGACAGCATTGCTGATGACGCACATATTGGTAACCACGCCTACCAGCTCAATTTCGGTTGGGTTAAATTGTTTTAAAAAAGAAAAGTTTTGTGCGCCAAAGGAATATTTGGGAGCTAAAAAGACGGTTTTGTGGTCTTCCTCCATATATTTTTCCAGCTTGCCGTACAGGCGCCAGCCTGCATCGCCTTTTGTGCAGTGGGGCACAGGCAGATGACGGCCCTCCCGGGTCTCCAGATAATCTTCACCGTGTGTATCCAGCGTAAAGACCACAGGCTGATTGTTTGCGACAGCATCGGCCACCTTGGCGGCAATGCCCTCCTCCAAGGTTTGAGCCTTGGCAAAGCCCAGTGCTCCGTCTACAAAATCCTTTTGAAAATCTACAACAACAAGTACTTTGGACATAACGTTCTCCTTTACTGTTTCCAGCTTTTTACAAGGCTTATCAAAGGTTCAATGGATTGTGTATCTATGTAGTCAATTGGGCGTTCTACAGCCGCCAAAAGATTAAAATTCTCTTCTGTCAGCTTGTCGTCCGGCAGCTTTTGCAGTTGGCTGACCATGCCTTTGATAATGGTGCGGTGCAATAAGCTTAATTTATGCATATCAATATTGCCCTTACAATGAAAAGCGGGAGAGGACAATAAAATTTGGGGCAGCCCATGCGCACGAACCTCGTTTAGCTTTTCTTCTTCCTTGGGGGAGGTTACTCCTACCGTAAAAACAGCCAGCTTTTTGCCTGCCAAGGCAGGTGCCAACCGGGCAAGCTCTTTGCGCCCATTGAGCAGTCCGGCATAAATGCCAGTACCAACAATGATGCCTTCATACTCTGCCAGCAGCGAGGGTCTTGCTTCATTCAAAGGAACTGCATCACAGCCTAACTCTTCGGCCAAAGCCTTGGCGTAACGAGCGGTACTGCCATAGCGTGATTGATATAAAACCAGTAGCTTCATGGAATAAGACCCTCCCCGATGTTATGCTGCATTTAAATGTAGCAAAGGTGATGTTTTCTCTTTTAGAGTAGCGTTCCAAACCAAAATTGTCAACGAAAAGAAGCAAAGAAATGTTATCTGCTGTAAAATATAAAAAACGCCCTTTCATGAAAGGGCGTTTTAAAAACAATGCGCTACAACAGAGGTTACCGGACGTCATGATTACTCTTCTTCTTTTTGTCATTAGAAACCACAAAGTCGGGGGTTTCCTTGCGCTGCTTATTTTTGCCTAGGTTGGGCGTGCGGGATAGAGGAATATCATAAATTTCGCTGTAGGAGTCTACCTCGGCGGGATGTGCCGGTGCAGCAGGAATCATGCCTGTGCATTCTCCGGAAGATGCTACCGAAAAAGTGTCTTCAAACAGCTCGCGGTCGTCCTGCGCATCATAAGGCAGCGAGGAATGATCATCTTTTGGATATTGCTGGGACATATGGCAACGCTCCTTTTATCATAATCAAGGTGTTGTTGTAGTATCTCCCAAAGAACGTATTTTATGAAGCTGTTGTTTACACAATACCAATTTAAAATGATTATTTTTTGTCGCTGCCTACCTTGCTTAGGTAGCGATAGATGCTTGCTTGTGAACAATAAAGGCACTCAGCCACATATTTGACTGAGCCTTTCAGCAAAAACACACCGCGCCTGTCCAAAATATCTACAATTTCCATTTTTTCTTCCTGAGTTAGCCGATCTGCCGGAACGCCGGTTTCAGCAATCACCTGTCCTACCACATCCTCGGTAACATCCGAAATAGAATTGTAAAAGCTTTCCACCGGGGCGCCGCCTGTGGCTTCTTTGGCAATGGGCTGGGTACGGGCAGCGGCAAAATCGCGGGGATGGCACAGCTGCAGAATATTCTTGCTTAATTCATCATAGCGGGAGTCATCAAAATTGATGCACAACAATCCCACCAGGTTATTTTCTTCATCTTTTATGAACATAGTGGAGGAGCGCAGACGCTGACCATTCAGCCCCACGCCGCTGTAGTTCATGGCAAAGTCCTGGGTTTCATACACCTTGTCGGCAATGAGCTTAAGAGCCACGTTAGTAAGAGGAGCACCCACCTTGCGCCCGCTGATGTGCTCATTTGCTATGGCAATAATAGAATTGCCTGTGTCACTTAAATCATGCAGAATAATCTCATAGTCGGGGCCAAGCGTTGTGCCAAGAAATTCTGTCAGACAGGTGTATTGTCGAATCATCGCTGTTGTCATTTTTATCTCGCTTTCCGCCGCTGTGTACCGGCATAAGATTTTAAAGTCTGCTGAAAGGGGAGCCGCTTCCCCGGAGCATACGGCTGTGTACAAGGTAAATAGCCGGAGTGAATACAGTAATTATTTGTGTAAAAATAAATATTCTATATGGCAGGGCTCATCATAGAAGAAATATCATTTTGCTTTTATGGGTTGGTATGTTGCTCCCCACTCCGGACGGTCTGTGCATAAAAAATAAGTCCAAGCACATAAAAAAGATAGTAAAGCGGTTATTTTTTATCTTACAGCAACATCTGATATTATTCAAGAAAAAAACAAGCATAATAATGGTAAGTGCTGATGAGTTATCATTTAAAAAGAAAGGAAGAATATTACTATAAATATGTAATATAAATTGACAAAGAAACAAAAATAAATTATTATTATATTAAGAAAAAGTTTATCACCGTATTCATTAATCCAGCAAAGTGCAAAAGTTTTGTTTTTTGCTGGAAAGTATTTAGTATATTAAGTAGTATCTTAGGAGGATAATGATGAAAGAGAGAGTGAATACTCAAAACGCCCCTGCTGCTATTGGACCCTATTCTCAGGCGGTACGTGTAGATAATATGCTGTTTGGTTCCGGCCAGCTGCCTATCGACCCCGCTACCGGCAAAATTGTAGAAGGCGGTGTTGCAGAACAGTTTGCACAGGTAGTTAAAAATGCCAAAGCTATTTTGGCAGAGGTTGGCTGCACACTGGATGATGTGGTCAAGACTACTGTGTTTTTGCAGGATATTGCAAACTTTGGCGCTATGAACGAAATATACAGCGCAAACTTCTCCGGCGAAGTCAAGCCCGCCCGTTCTGCTTTTCAGGTTGCCGCTTTGCCTATGGGCGCTTTGGTAGAGATGGAATTTATTGCAAATATTAAATAAAATAGTTTAAGCTTTAAATAAAGATACCCCCTTGTGTTGTCTTCAGGCACGCAGGCGGGGTATTTTTTTTGCTGTTTATGTAATGATATTGTTGTTGCATACTCATTTAGGTCTGTAAAAATGGAGCAGCATGAAGGGGACAACAACATTTACTAAATTATGCTTAAATATGAGGAAATAAATTGCTTATTTAAGTATTGGTATCTTCCAAAAACAGAAATGATAGGAAAGAATGACTTAATTTTGAAGAAGATACGAATTTTTACAATAAAATTCTAATGTTTAGGCAAATTTCTAAAATTTGCTTGCAATTGGTTACAAGTTGTAATATACTTAGCTTGCAAAGGGGGAGTGGAGACCCCCACCGCGACAAAAGATTAAAAATTTATGGAGGAATTACCAATGAAAAAGGTACTTGCACTTGTACTGGCCGTTGCTATGATGGCTACTGTTGCTTTTGCTGCTGATCCTTATGATCTGAAGACCCTTGAGCCCGGCACTGAGGATATCAAGCTGGAGCCCGGCTTTAGCCACGTAAAAGATCTGAACACCGATAACTATTCTATCAAGAAGGTTACCTACGAAAAAGGCAAAGCTTATGTTGCTTCTATCGAGCTGGACGATGATGAGGGTAATGCCCTGAATCTGAATCTGAAGTCCGACTACACCATGGCTTATGCTGATGAGACCAAATTCAAGGATCTGGATGTCACCATCGAGCTCCGTGGCAAGGGTGCCAAATCTGACAGCCCCTCTGCTAGATTTATTGGTTCTATTGGCTACGTGCTGAACCCCGTTGAGATTGATGACAGCAACAATGTTGGCGATGTTTCTTTTGAGACTGTAAACAAGTTTGTTGATAAGGGTATGCCCTATGGTAACCTGTCCTTCGACACCACTGACAAAGACACCACTGTTGAAGTTCGCGTTTATGACGGCGACAAAGCATTCTTGGGCCACAACTACGATGCTGACAAGAAGGTTCTGATTGCTAACGCTGATGCTGATGCAGAGATCTCCTTCCTGAACTTTGAAGCTAAGCCCTCTTTCAACAGCACCGCTACCGTTTACTTCTATCAGGTCGACGAGGACGGCTTTGTTTATGAGCTGACCGGCGAAGGCAAGATCAAGAAGTCTGCTGCTAAGTGGTCTGAAGATGACGGCGCTTGGGTTCTGAAGACCCGCACCCTGGGCTCCTATGTCTTCTCTGACAAGGCCCTGGCTTCCGCTGCTGCTGCTGATGACACCACCACCAACCCTGACACCGGCGCTAATGACGTTGTTGGCATTGCCACCGCTCTGGCTGTTGTCTCCCTGGTTGCTGCTGGCGCTGTTTCCCTGAAGAAATAAGTCTAACTTAAATCTTTAAGGTTTAAAGCACGTCGCAAGACGACAAACCGCCCTCTCTCCACGAGGGCGGTTTTTTATGTGCATTTGAGAAAACAACAGTCGGCTCCATTTGGAGCCGACTGTTGTTTTTTGAAGATATATTACTTAGGGTACGTATCCTTGGGTTATAAGCTACCTATAACTCTTTTAATATCTTAGAAATAGGGGGGTGATGTCTTATCAACTCAAAAAGGCCCCAACCCTTTTGGGGTTGGAGCCTTTTGGTGCCGCTGACCGGGATCGAACCGGTACGGTGTTGCCACCGAGGGATTTTAAGTCCCTTGCGTCTGCCTGTTCCGCCACAGCGGCATATTTGACCAATTTATGATACAACACCCATGTCAAAAAGTCAAGAAAAAAAGCCTTTTATTGCTTTAAAGTTGAAAGATTGGAAATAATAAGATATAATAACCGCATAGTAGTTTTATTATTGTCTATGCAGCTGTTCCACGGTTGTTTGACCCATCTGTCAAGAGGGGGAAGTGTGCAATAATATTTTGATTCTTTTTGTTCATACCATAATACCCCTACAGCGGTTTGCATATTGGCTTATGGTGCAGTCAGTTTTATGTCCGTATCCAACGGAAGATATACGCGGCTAACTATGGAAAATGGCACCAATGCTATAGGTGTTTTTTTATAAAGATACAATCGCTTTATACAGATGTGCAGGAATACCCTTTGTTCACAAGTTGGTCACATTGTGGTGATATACTTTATTTTTGTAAATATGGCAATGGAAATGAAAGGAAGGAAAGCCAAAACATCTTGTTTAAAATTTAGGAGGTAACTCTGTGTGAAAATCGTTGTAGATTTTTTTGACATATTGTATAAATTTGGGGCTACAGTGCTGATTCCTGTTATTATTATATTGATTGCCTTGGTACTAAGGCTAAAACCTGACAAAGCTGTAAAAGCGGGCATCTCTGTTGGTGTTTCTCTCATAGGGCTTACTCTTATTGCCAACCTGCTGGGCAGCAATCTGTCCGGCATTGGGCAGCTGATTATAGAAAGAAATGAATATACATCGGCTATTACAGATGTTGGCTGGCAGGTTTCTGTGGCAATTAGTAACCTGTCGCGTATTGGTGTCTACATTATTCCCATGTGTGTGCTACTGAATATTATTATGCTTTTGACCAAAACCACCAGAACCATCAACTTGGATATATGGAATTTTTGGCAGGCATCTTTTGTAGGTGCAATGGTGGACAATTTAACAGGCAATATGACCTTTGGCATCATTGCGGCAGTTGTAACCATGGCAGTTATTTTGGTGATTGCGGACAATACGGCGGTGCATACCGAAAAGTATTTAGGGCTGGAAGGAATCTCTCTGCCCCATGGCTTTGCTGTTGCTTTTGCACCCATTGCTTTTTTGGTAAACAAGCTTCTGGATCTGATACCCGGTTATAAAAATATTGTTATCTCCCTTAAAAACTTAAGAAAAATTGCAGGGTATGCCGCAAGCCCGGCACCCATTGCTTTGGTTATTGGTATATTACTTGGCATAATAAGCGGTAAGAGTGTTTATAGCACTGCTCAGCTTGCCATTATAATGGCTGCAGTGGTGGTACTTTTGCCTAAGGTAATTGAAGTGCTCAAAGAAGGACTGGCCCCGGTTACCCACCGTATTCAGGCATTTGCAGAAAAAAAGCTGCATATACAGGGTAAGCTGTATTTGGGTATGAGCGGAACTCTTGCTCTTGGCAACCCCACTGTACTGCTGGTATCTATGATATTAGCCCCCCTTTCTATTTACCTGGCAAGCATTTTGCCTGGCAACGGTTTGATGCCCGGGCCGGATATTGTAATGCTGCCGTATGTTGTTATTTTTTGTGTTGCAATAGCTCGGGGAGATTTGATTCGTTCCTTGGTAGGCGGGGTTGTTTCACTGATTGCTATGTTTTATGCCGGTACTGCCATGGCAGAGCTGTTTACCAAAACTGTGCTGGTGAGCAACGTTGGTGATTATGCTCAGGCAGGTATTGTAAGTAATCTGTGTGCCAGCGCCAGCCCCATTACATGGGCGGTGGTGAATGCCAACTTATATGGTATAGCGGGTGCTGCTTTGCTGATTGTGGCCGCTGTAGCGTTGCTGGTGTGGAATCATAACCAAATTACCGGCGGCGTCAAGCTTTATGTACGCCAAACAAAAACCATTCGTGCCTCTCACATAGAAGCAGTTGAGACTGAGCCGGAAGTATTGCCCCCTGTGCCGGATATGAACCTGGAGCGTCTTGAAGATCATAAAAAGCCTGTGCAGGCCCTGCCCCCAGAGGAACACGGGGATACTTTGGAAAAGGACAAATAACCGATAAAACGTGACAGCAACATGCTTAGGGCAGTTAAAGAATACACAAAGGGCCGTATGGCATTGTGTTGCTGCTCCTAAACCCACAAAGCTAAGACCCTCAACTCATTTAAGAGCTTGAGGGTCTTTTGTTTTGTCACTAGGCAATAAGCAATCTTACAGCTACAATACGCTCCCAGGTTTTTTGGCCAATGATGCCGTCAGGCACCAAACCAAAGAGAGTTTGAAAAGCTTTTACACTTTCTGTGGTTTTTGGCCCAAATATGCCGTCTGCCACCAAAGTGGGGATGGGATAATTGTTAGCGATGGTACGCAGATAATCCTGCATCAGCCACACGTTGTCACCTCTGGAGCCTTCTTTAAGGAGAAAACCGGGGTATGCAACGCCCAGACCGGTGCTGTTGGCAATGCCCAAAAATACATCATACAGCTTCTGCCAGGTTTTAGGTCCTATAATGCCATCGGCGTCAAGCCCAAATCGTTTTTGAAAGTCAATGGTTGCAGACTTGGTTTCCGGCCCAAATATACCGTCAATGGCAATGGGGCGCACTTCAAGATAGTAGTTTGCAATAACACGCAAAAAGTACTGTGCAAGTTGTACGTAAGGCCCGGTGCTGCCAACCTTAAAGATAGCGGTGGGCTGCGGAAGGAGCTGCTCCTGCTCTCCGTTTAGCTCAGCCAGGCGGGTAACAGCCACATAAATATAGTTGATTTTATTCCAGGTTCCCGGTCCAATAATGCCGTCGGAGGTAAGATTGAAAATACGTTGAAAAGCTTGCACGGCAGCTTCTGTTTCTGCGGTAAAGGTGTTATCTACATTGGAAATAATGGGAATAGCGGGGTAGTTGCGGCGGATGCGGTTTAGACGGTTTTCAATGGTGCGAACATCCGGGCTGACGGTACCGATTCTAGGGGGTGTTCCGGGGTAACTGCTCTCAATGGGACGAATATCATTGGTAGATGTAATTTCAACATCGTTTCCATAATAGTATTTTAAAATGGCCAAGGGGGTAAAGCCTTTTTCTGCCAAAGAAACAGTGCCCCACTGAGACATACCGGCACAGGTAACGGTGGTGCCGTTGCAATATTCAGTAAAATAAGGGTTAATGGCCCCCTGCTTGCGGACATACTCATTAAAAATATCATCTACTATTTGGCTTATGTTGCCAAATATGTTGCGCCCGTAAACATAAAACTGATCGTAAGCGGTGTTGTTGGTAATATCAAAGTCAAAGCCACGACTTCGGTACCACTCGGTATAAATGCGGTTAAGGGCAAAGGAAATTTGCGCCAGAATATTGGCTTTTAAGGAGGCATCCGGCCAGGTGGGATAAATTTCGCTGCTGGCAACATTTTTGATATAGTTTGGAAAGCTGACGGTGACATTGCGGGCGGACGCATTATGCGGGCTGCCCAAATGTACCGTAATATACTGGGGAATGTATACAGTGCGCGCGGTTCTGTAATTTGCTGCAGCGCCTGTGTTAACAGGGGGACGTGCCAGGGGGTCATTGGGCTCATCAAGCTGATCCTGAGGTTTTTGATATAGTTGATTAGGCGGCAGATTAATGGTCTCAGGGTCTTTTGCGGTTTTGGGCATTGGCTCCAGCTCAAACTCCTGCAACACTTCACGTCCGGCAAATGCCTCTATGCCATTGATGGTAACAGGGATAAATGAGGGGGCCTCAATGGTTGCATTGTAACGCTTAAAGGGCATTTCTGTATTTTCCGGGTTCAGGCTAAGGCTGGGGTCGGGTGCTGTGACGCAAAGCTGAGGGGTTCTGCCGGAGCTGTTGGTTGTAAATGTTCGAACAGAACCGTCAGACGGGTCTGTAACAGTAACGCGTGCATTGGCGATTGGGCGTGCTTCACGGGCAGTGTAGATCTGAAAGATCATGGTTCCTTTACACTCCATGGGAAAACTCCTTTCTGTTCCTGCGGTATCAACTTTGATTTCCCTACCCCTATGATATGTAAAGGGTTCTCGGTTTGTTTATAGATTACCAATGGCAACAAATTTTGTTTTTATTACTAAAAGCAAAGCCTTTTTATGTTGCTGTACTTTATAAAGCAGCTGCTATTTAACAGAAACTAATGCAGTGATTCAAGGGTGGTATTATTGACTTTTTGCACATTTAACTGTAGTATAGAAATAATGAATGCAGTTGTCAGACTTTGTACAACTTTGACTTAGACGTGCATAATAATAGGGTATAAGTAAGGGAGAATACAAGCTCCATTTGCTTTGTCACAACAACGGAGGTAACAGGAATGAAGAGATGCTTGGCACTTATGTTAAGTATAGCAATGCTTTGCACAACAGCGGTATGGGCAGCAGCCAGTTCAGGCAGCTGGGTCAGTGAGACCAATGTATATCCCGGCAGCACAGTAACAGTATCGGGCTTTTATGATAAGGACGGCGGTGAGCTGGATGAAAGCCAGCTGGATACCGAGTACTATACTGTAAGCATTAAACCGTCCAAAAACGGTGAATATGTTGAACGTGTATACATTGACAATAATAATTCTGAGGTTAAACTGGTAATCAAAAGCGGCATTAAGGTTTCCAGCGCCAAGGATATTATCGGCAGCGTAACTGTTCGAGATAGAGACAATGGCAAGCGCTATACAGCTGAAATTGAAGAGGGAATGCTGGTGCTTGGCGGAGGCGGCACTGCCAATATGGAGTATGTGGGGCACGAAAGCTTTGAGCTGCCCGACAGCTACCAGAGCAACAAGGTCAAGTTTAAGACCGAGGATGGAGACAGCTATGGTACTTTGCGTGCCGACTTTGTAGACAGCAGTTACAGAAGCATAGCATACTTTAATGTACTGGTGGTAGACCAGTCCACACTGTATTTGGGTCATAACAATACCCCCGATTTAAATCTGATGAAAAAATACAGCGATGCTGATATTCGCTTTATCACCTGGAGTGCTGCACCCACCTTTGACGCTACCGGCACCTTAGGGATTATGATGGATTCTGACGAGTACATTTACGGCAGAAAAGCAGACGGCAGCCTGTATAAGCTGAGTGGAAAGTACAACAGCGATACCGGTGCTTACGAAATTAAGACCAAGACACTGGGCAGCTATGTCATCAGCAACAAAGCACTTTCTGCCGGTGGTGCTGTCAGCAGCTCTTCCAGCGTACCTGCTTCCAGCTCGGTGGCTCCTTCCTCTTCTTCCGTAGCACCTCCTCCTGCTTCCTCCAGCGCACCGGCTTCTTCCTCCAGCGTACCTGCTTCCAGCAGTAGTGTGGCAGAATCTTCCAGCTCTCTGCCTGAATCCAGTGAGCCGGTATCCGAAAGCTCCGAGGCAGAGGCACCTGAATCTTCCGAGTCCTCCTCTGCGCCTGTGGTGGCTCCTACAGACTCTGATAAAGAGGATGGCGGATTTCCTGTCATTCCCGTTATTATCGGTGTATTAGCCGTTGTAGTCATTGCTCTTGGAATTTTCCTGTTTGCAGGTAACAAGAAAAAACGTGGATATGACAGCTGGGATGATTAATTAGCACAAAAAGATGTATATATAAAAAAGCCAGATGCTTTTAGCATCTGGCTTTTTTATATAATCAATTGCAAAAAAAGAAAATTCAATCTTTGCAAACCATATTGCAAAGACCTTGCCCTTGGAGAAACTATCTGTTGTTATTTGGCAGACAGTTTTTTAATACAGTGGGCACATACCATTTTGCCCGTATACTCGGTAAGTTCTTCGCGGTTGCCGCAAAAGACACAGTTGGGTATGTATTTTTTTAAAATTACCTGATCTCCGTCAACGAAAATTTCCAAGTCACTTTTGATGGAAATATCCAGCGTACGACGCAGTTCTACCGGTAACACAATTCTGCCCAAATTATCAACCTTACGTACAATTCCTGTCGATTTCATTTCAATTCCCCCTTTTTTCCATAAGGTTACAGCATTTGTAAATTTGCTTAGCCAAGTATATCCTAATTATGGATAGAAAACAATACGAGTGTTTAAGGAATAAGCAAAGATTTTGTGAATATTATTAAAACTGTCTACAACAGTTTTAATAATAGCGCATGTGTCCTTAGGACACGCGCGTAGACGGCCGCTGCTAAGAGGCAGCATGGCCAATTATTCAAACAGCAGACTGTTTGAATAAAACTGTCTACAACAGTTTTATTCATTGCGCATGTGTCCTTTGGATATGCACGTAAACGGCCGCTGCCAAGAGGCAGCATGGCCAATTATTCAAACAGCAGACTGTTTGAATAAAGCTGTATACAACAGTTTTAATCATTGTGCATGTGTCCTTTGAACGCGCGCATAAACGGCCGCTGCCAGGGGCAGTAAGTAGCCACAGCAGTATGTAAACTAGCAAAATAAGAGTAGAAGGGGGAGAGAAAGCCTTTGATGAGTGCCATTATCGGGGGCATGATTTTGCTCTCGGTTATTTCGGGGTGTATAGGTGGACGGGTGGCGCAGGTATCCCAAGCGGCAATGACAGGCTGCGGTGAGGCTGTTCAACTGGTCATTGCACTGGCAGGAACACTTTGCCTGTGGAGCGGCGTTATGAGGATTGCAGATAAAAGCGGCATTACCGCCGGATTAAGCCGTGTTTTACAGCCAATCACCAAGGTTTTGTTTAGAGAGATTCATCCCAAAAGTGCAGCCATGAAGGCAATCTGCATGAATATGGCGGCAAATTTACTGGGACTTGGCAATGCTGCAACGCCCTTTGGCATTGCGGCCATGAAAGAACTGGAGAAAGAAAATCTGCGTAATCCTGCTGAGGCAAGTCCTTCCATGATTACCTTTGTGGTACTGAATACTGCATCGCTTCAGCTTATTCCAACCACCAATGCCTTTTTAAGGCTTATGGCAGGCTCCCAGCGCCCCATGGAAATTTTACCCGCGGTATGGATTACGTCTTTTTGCTCCATTACAGTGGCGGTAGTTTTATCCAAGGTACTGTGGGGAAGGAGGAAGCCGGGTGCAAAACTTTACTGACTTTATTGTGCCACTGGTGATTGGCGGTGTGTTCTTTTGGGGCATGGTCAAAGGCGTTAATGTGTTTGACTGCTTTATGGAAGGCGCAAAGGACGGGTTAAAAGTTTCGGTATCTATTCTGCCTGCACTGGTTTGTTTATTGACAGCGGTGAGTATGTTTAAGGCTTCGGGAGCACTGGATGTATTTACCCATGCCCTTGGCCCGGCGGCAGAATCTATTGGCATTCCCCGAGAGATTATTCCCCTGGCGCTGCTGCGGCCTGTATCGGGCAGCGGAGCTATGGTTTTATTTAAGGATATTCTGCAAACCTATGGCCCCGACAGCTTTGTTGGCAGAGTTGCCAGCGTGCTGGAGGGTTCTACCGAAACCACCTTTTACACCATTGCTGTTTATTACGGTGCTACCCAGGTAAAAAAGACGCGCCATACCCTTGTGGCATCGCTTAGCGGGGACGTTACCGGTCTTATTTTCAGCGTTTTGACCGTAAGGCTACTGCTGGGCGGTTGAGGATACATACGACATTTCAATCAAACAAAAAGCCCAAAGCAACAGCTTTGGGCTTTTTGTATTGCTCGCTTATTTAATAAAGCCAACTTTTTTATAAACCTTATCCAGTGTTCTCTGAGAGAGAGAAAGGGCCTTTTGGGCGCTTTGACGATAGCACTGCTCCAGATATGCCTTATCCTTTTGCAGAGCCTCAAAGCGCTCCCGGATGGGCCGCAGCTCTTCCACAACCACTTCGCCCACGGCGTTCTTAAAGTCACCGTAGCCTTTACCGGCAAATTCATCGGCAATTTGCTCTAGGGTTTTTCCGGTAAACACCGAGTAAATACCCATGAGGTTGTTGATGCCGTCCTTGCCCTC
>JAEYXR010000039.1 GCA_023431215.1 Bacillota bacterium | reverse complement strand
TGCGGAGGGACGATCCATGTCCGACCATCTGCGGAAGCACGCAGTGTTTGACCCTCCCAAAACTCAGGGGGAGCTGGCCGTGCTGACCGGCAGTTCTCCCGTTGCCACCATGCAGGAGTACCACCGGGAGGTCATCAGCTACACCCGGGGCAGAGGGCGGCTGGTCTGCACGCTAAAAGGCTACGAGCCCTGTCATAACACTGACGAGGTGGTAGCTGCTGTTGGATATGACAGTGACAGCGATACCGACAACCCCGCCGATTCTGTGTTTTGCTCTCATGGTGCCGGCTATGTGGTAAAATGGAATCAGGTACGGGATTATATGCATGTAGACAGCGGATTGGGAAAAACCCCAACTCCCCCGCAACCACCACAGGAAGCCGTGATGCGCCGTGCAGCCGCCTATTGTGCCACTCTGGAGGAAGATAAAGAGCTGCTGGCCATTTTTGAGCGTACCTACGGCCCTGTACGCAGAGACCCACGGGCAGCCTTTGACACCGTGCGCAAGCCCAAGCCGGATTTTTCTTCTCACAAGGCCTCGCCGCTGCCCGACGGACCGGAATACCTGCTGGTGGACGGCTACAACATTATCTTTGCATGGGAGGACCTGAATGCTCTGGCCAAAACTAACATTGATGCCGCACGCCACCACCTCATCAACATTCTTTGTAACTACCAGGGCTTTCGCCAATGTCAGGTAATTTTGGTTTTTGATGCCTACAAGGTAAAGGGCAACCAGGGTGAGGTTGAACAGCACCACAACATCAGCGTGGTGTATACCAAGGAAGCCGAAACTGCCGATATGTACATTGAAAAGGTGACACACCAGCTGGGAAAAAAGCACCGTGTGCGTGTGGCCACCTCCGATGGCATGGAACAGCTGATTATACTGGGTCATGGCGCACTGCGAGTTTCTGCCTCGGCATTTTTAGACGAGGTTACTCAGGTAGAAAAGGCCATTCGAGAGTTTTTAGAAAGCTGAAAAAAGCCGATGATGCAAAAGTATGCATCATCGGCTTTTTGTATTTTTAGCTTTATCCTTTCAGGCCTTTTTCCTGGCGCTCCATGTTTTCAATTACCACATCATGAATATCGCCAAGAGAGGCTCCGTATTCCAGCACCTGCCACGGCACATTGGTGTGAAAATGAATTTTAATAAGATCCTCATCTCCCACCGCCAGCAGGCAGTCTCCCGGAATATGGGCAAGGATGTAGTCGTGAATATCGTCCTCGGAAAGGTCATGCCCCTCTATCAGCAGCTGTGTATCAAATTTGTATTCAAGCATTATCATAACTCCTTTCAGGCTCCCACAGGGGGAAGCTGTTGCTTTTAGTGTAGCACAACCTCAAAGGCTTGTCACTGGGCAACTCTGCTGTACAGCCAGATGTTACACCACACCGTAGCTTGCCAGACGGCCCATGGCGTATTTGCTGGCAGAGGTTTGGGCACGGTCGCAGCTGCCTGCCAGCTCCCGGATATATTCAACCAAAAAGCCGTTATACTTAATTTCAAGCACCACCTGTCCCTGATCTATAACGGGGTACAGGCACAGCTGCGGGTCGAACAAATCAAAGCTTCCTTCGGTGGCTCGGATATCCCGGTCAAAAGTGATGCGGGTATCGTTGGTGGGGATGGTAAAGGCCTCACGAGTATACTCCACAATAACCTTGGGACGATACCCCCGCATTGTCAGCAGCGCATAACACTCGTCGGCAAAATTGTTGTGGCAGTCCAGCAGCACACTGTATTCTCCGCAGCACAGCGCCTGAGCCTCTGCTTTGGATAGTTTAAGCGAGCGCTTCAGTTGATGTTCCCCCTGCTTTTGTTTCATCTCCAAAAAGGCAACCTCCCCAGCAGGGTCGTACAACCTCAGGCGAATTTTTCTCCTCAGTTCTATGCCTTCCACTTTTTCAACATAGTCGCTGTCCCACAAGGTGTCAAAATAAAGGGAGCGTATCTTGTATCCTTCTGCGCCATAGTGAGCATCCTTGGGCAGCAGCTGTTCCAGACGGGCGCGGTGCCGCCTGTATTCCTGCTGGGGCAGCAAGTATTTACGCTCAAATCGCAGTACCTGTCTCATCCGGCAGCCTCCCCTGTTGTTTCAGTTTCATCAAAACGTGTACGCTGTATTTTTCCCCACCTTTTGGCATATTTGCGGTAGCCAAGCAGTCCGAGCAACCCAAACAGGGCTATCATTTGCCGGTAGCCAAAGTTTTCTAAAAAGCAGACGGCAATGGCACGAAGATAGTCGATAAAGGGCAACTTGGTGCGGTAGGTATAAACACGGGTAAAAAATGCAGCAACAGAAAGTACTGCACCAAAGACCAGACTCCAGAGGTAATACCCCAGCATAAAAGGAATATTGACCAGTCCCAGATGGTAACCGATGCCGATGAACACCAACCCAAAAATCTGGATTATGGGCGAAAAAAGCTCAAACAAAAGGTAATATAAAAAACTGAAAGAGCCTATTGCGCCAAAACGTGGATTCATCAGCAGGTGGCGATGTTTGACAAGAGACTGAAACATACCGATATGCCAGCGGCGGCGCTGATTTTTTAAATCTCCCAAGCTGGACGGCGCCTGGCTCCAGCAAACGGCGTCAGAGGCATACTTGATGGCGTAGGGAATACGGTTGGTACGGCAATACTCGTGCAGGCGCACCACCAGCTCCATATCCTCACCCAGGGTATCGGGGGCGTATCCTCCTGCCTGAATGACGGTTTCTTTTTTAAACAGGCCAAAAGCACCGGAAATAATGAGGTTGCCGTTAAACATATCAAAAAACAGGCGGGAGGCTAAAAACGAGCGGTCGTACTCCATCACCTGCAGCATGGCCCATAGGTTTTTTGGCAGGCGGTAGCTTACCAGCTTACCGTCTTTGAGCACAGCGCCGTTGGCAATACGCACCAAGCCGCCGCAGGCTACTGTGCGGTCGTCCTCCAAAACGCATTTGGCAATGGATTCCAGCGCATCATCCAGCACAGAATCAGCATCCATAGCAATAAAGTACGGATATCTTGAGGCATTGATGCCCAGATTCAAGGCGTCTGCCTTACCGCCGTTTACCTTGCGAATTAAAGTAATGGGTACCTTTTGCTGTTGGGTTTCCCAAATTTTTTCAATATCCTTGCAGGGGATACGACGGCGAACAGGCCGCAGTACCTCCTGCAAGTTAAAATAGTCAATAAGCACCTGAGAGGTGCTGTCGGTAGAACCGTCATCGATAATGATAATTTCGTACAGCTTATAACGCTGACTCAGCAGTGACAAAATGGTATCTACCACCGTAAGCTCCTCGTTGTGTGCAGGCACCAAAATGGAGATGGGAACATAATACTCATGACGGAAGGTGTTGCGCATCTGCACCTGCTGGGTACGCTTGGAGATTTGCACCACACCCAGAATTACCGATAAAAACAGGATGGTGGAGTAGGCCAGCATATAGCATAAAAAAAAGCTGTTAACGCCTTTTGTAACGGTCTCAAGAGTAAGCAAAACCTACACCTCCTTTGCAGCCGTTGGGTTGCCGCCAGCAAACATAATTTGACGGCGGCGCAGCATATACCCAAGGATATCCTTGGCGTACGGATCCTCTGCCTGCAGCAGCTGGTCATAAACTTGTTCCGGCAAATGCATATAAACCAGGCATTCTGCCGCATTATAGCGAACATACCAGCTATGGCTGGTGAGTGCCTGGGCTAAGGCACCTACCGCTTTTTCATGATGGTAGATACGCAGGGCAGAGGCAGAAACGGCAGCGTACTCCCACAGCTGATTACGTGGTTCTTCCAAGAAGCGCATCATAATTTGGCAGGCATTTTCATCTGCACAGCGCCCAAAGTAACGAAGGATGGCAAAGCACAGCTCATCATCGGTTTTGGGGTCTTCCAAAAGCGGCAAAAGCTGCTTTCGGTAGTCTGCGTTTTTTAGCCGCATAAAGTCTACCACTGCCAGCCTAATTTCCGGAGAAAAGCTCTTGAAGTTTTGCCAAAGCTGAAAGCAGAATCCTTCTTGTTCACCTTGAAAGGTAAGAAAACCGTCTGCCAGCAGCTTCTGGCTGTGGTGAATATCCCGCTTGCTCATCAGCTTTAGCGCTTGAATCACCAAATTCTCATTACCGCTGCGGTAAAAAGCCATCATTGCATTTTCGCGGCAGTAAATAGAGCCCGCCTGGCTTGCACAGTCAAGCAAAAAACCATCGGCTGTGGGGAGCTTTTGGCTGCAAGCGGCCAAAAACCAGGCAAAGGATGCCCGAACCATTTTTTGACGCTTGGCATAGCGCTGGCAAAGCCGGGCAATGAGTGCACCGCTTTGGGCAAGAAATGCTGCAAAATCAGCATCCTTACGGCTGCTGTATTCTTCTGCAATTTCGCTCATAGAAAGCACATCTTCTATGTTGCAAAGCCGGCTGTACAGCTCTTTTTGGACTGACTCATCAAGTGCCTGTCCCTCACGGATTCTGTCCAGCTGCTTTTGCAGCAAGGTGCTCAGCCGTTCCTTACGCTTTTGCTGCCTGCGGTCGTGGGCATCGGCGGTAAGCATTACATAAAAATCAAATAGAATTGCACAAAGGCTGATGAGGAGGTAGAAGTTGAGAATCAGCCATGCCCATTCTGTAATCATGGTGTTGCCTCCTCTTCTGCCCACAGGGATTTTATCATGTAATAAGACTCCTTGAGCCGCTCATGGTAGGTAACACGTCCGCCCCAGCCTTTCAGCGGAGCCTGACTGAGATATATCTCTTTTTCTTCACTGCCTACTCCTGCCCACAGGCTGCTGATGCGTATGTTTTCTACGCCATAGTGGGCATAGTAGTCATCGTGAATTTCCATGGCGGAGGGGTTGGCAAAGTTAAGCAGCTGCCAAGGCAGGCGCAGCTCAATAAAGCCGTCGCCCATACAAAAATCGGCAAGGGAGTTGTAATCAGCACTTTGGGGGTTGCCGTTGCCGTAGGTGAGCTTTCCTGTTTCGTAGGTGGGCAGCCTGGGTCCTCCCTCTGCATTCAACCTTGCTTGGTATACCGGTGAAACCTGCAACACCAACCGAATGGGTACAAAATACGGGGTATCCGCTTCCGGTGGAAATTCAAAGGAATCAACGCCTGTAAGCTTGAAGCCGTACATTGCCCGCAGACAGTCATACCGTTCCTGTACCAACACGCGGGAATTCTCTTTGCCATCTAAAACCACCAAAAAGGCGGCAGCCCGGTCAAAGGTTACCTGTGGGATGGCAGAGCTTTTGCTGCCGGATTTGGGTGTTGTGTCAATGGGGAGATAAATGGGGCCATCTTCCACCTGCCCCCGTATCAGAAAATAAAGATGTCCCTCATCATATT
>JAEYXR010000115.1 GCA_023431215.1 Bacillota bacterium | reverse complement strand
GCCTGCCTGCTCCACGAAAAGCCCTTTGCCGGAGTAAACGGCAGCGGTAAGCACAATAACTGGAGCATCAGCACCCCCAGTGCCAACCTGCTGGAGCCGGGCAAAACTCCCATGGCCAACCTGCAGTTTTTGCTGTTTCTGGCTGCCACCATTAAGGCGGTAGACCTATATCAGGACCTGCTGAGAACCACTGTGGCTTCTGCCGGTAACGACCACCGCCTGGGTGCCAACGAAGCTCCACCTGCCATCATCTCTATTTTTGTGGGCGAAGAGCTGGCGGGCATCATAGAAGCTATTTCCAGCGGCGAAGAATACATTGCACCCCTGAAGGTCAAAATGCAGCTTGGGGTTGATACCCTGCCCACCTTCAGCAAAGATACCACCGACCGTAATCGCACCTCTCCCTTTGCTTTTACCGGCAATAAGTTTGAATTTCGTATGCCCGGCAGCTCTCAGAGCATTGCCGATGCCAATATTGTTTTAAATACCGCTGTGGCCAAAACCTTAAAAGGCTATGCAGACGAACTGGAAAAGGCTGAAGATTTTGATAAGGCTGTCATCAAGCTGGTAAAACGTACCATCAAAGACCACAAGCGCATTATCTTTAACGGCAACGGTTATACCTCCCAATGGGAAGAAGAAGCCGAAAAGCGCGGGCTGTCCAATCTGCGCTCCACTCCCGAGGCTTTGGCTAAGATGCTGGATGAACAGAACATCGCCCTCTTTGAGGAGTTTGGTATTTTCAGTGCCGCCGAGGTGGAAGCACGTTATGAGGTAGCCCTGGAAAACTACCAAAAAACCTTGCGTATTGAGGCACTCACCATGCTGGACATGGCAAACAAGCAAATTGTACCCGCTGTTGTTTCTTATATGGGCAATCTGGCACAAACAGCTCAAAACAAACTGGCTGTCAGCAGTAAGCTTTCGGTAAAGGCAGAAGAAACAGTTCTCGCTACATTAAGCCAAAATACCGATGCACTGATTACTGCCATCACCGAGCTGCAAAAGGCAGTAGACGGTCACAAAGGTACCACTTCCATGGAGGAAGCACTCTATTATCATGACGTTGTCATTCCCTGTATGTCCAAACTTCGTGCCGCGGCTGACGCTTTGGAGCTGTGCACCGGCAAAGACTACTGGCCCTTCCCCACCTACTCCGAGCTGCTGTTTGGGGTTAATTAATCTCCCACTCTCCACTTTCTTTAATCTCCATATTTATTTAATTGTAAAAAAGCCTGATTGTTTTACTTCAATCAGGCTTTTTTCGTTGTTTGTAACTTTTTTTTGAATTGTATATTTTCTGCTTGCTTTCAAATACTGCAACTGATAAAATAGCAATAACAACTGAAACTTTTTTAGTTACAGTGAAAGGATTTGTATTTATGATAAAAACTAAAACGACTCTTTTACTTGCCGCTGTTATGGCAATTTTCATGGTCTTCCCGGCATGCTCCTCCAAAGGCAGCACTTCTTCTATCATATCCTCCGGCACTGCGTCTGACGAATCAAAGGCTCTTGCTGAAAGCGGCAGTTCCGGCGGCTATCATAAACTGACTGCCGAAGAGGCAAAAGCAATGATGGATGGTTCTGAAGATATTATAGTTGTTGACGTTCGCACCCAGGAGGAATACGATGAGGGGCATATTCCCAATTCTGTTTTAATTCCCAATGAAACAATTACACAAACACCGCCGGAGCAGCTTCCCGACAAAGATGCCACTATTTTAATTTATTGCCGCTCCGGTAACCGCAGCCGCCAGGCTGCCGAAAACCTGCTTGCTATGGGCTACACCAATATTTACGATTTTGGAGGTATTCGTGACTGGCCGTATGATGTGATAACCGATTAAGGAGGCAACCATGAAACATTCCTCTTTACTTTTACGTGGTACTCTCATACTATTAGGAGCTGCTTTGCTTATGTGGGCCTTTAGCGGCAGCGGCACTTGCAGTATTTAGTTCTCCGACCAGCTTTCCCTGTTTTTATTAACACAAAATGCTAGAATGGAGCAATTTATGATACGACCTTTGTCTTTTTGCGCCCTTGGTCTGGCGCTTTGCCTGGTATTGTCTGCCTGCACAGCTCCTGAGGTTTCCTCTTCCGGCTTAGTCTCTTCTCAAACCTCTGCTTCAGAGCAAAGCATCAGTGAGGCGCCTTCTTCCACTGTGCTAAACCCCGGCTGCCGCAATGACCTTGGGTATCCAATGCTAATGGAAGAGGGCAGTACCGCAACCGATTTTACCGCCTGGCAGGCGGAAGATATTGACGGTAATCAATATAACCAGGATATTCTAAAGCAAAGCAAGGTAACCGTTGTGGCGGTATGGAGCAGCTTTTGCGGTTCTTGTGTCAGCGATTTGACTGCCCTGCAGCAGCTTTATGAGGAATACGACCGCAAAGATGTCAACATTGTGGGTATTGTAGCCAGCGCAAAAGAAGCCGACGGTTCTATCAGCCAAAGCGAGGTTAATATTGTGCGCCAGCTTCAGGAGCTGACAGGCGCTGCCTTTGTTCAGTTGCTGCCATCGGATGATTTGATTGCCATCAAATTAAAAGACGTTGACCTGGTACCCGAAACCTTCTTTTTGGACAGCCATGGCAACTTACTTGGAGAATCAGTATACGGTGGGCGGACAGCAGAAGAATTCCGCGCCCTTATTGATGAAGCATTAACACAGGCAAATCATCAGTAATCACTGCAAAAGTGATATCCCGCCCATATTCTCTAACCAACAAATAACATGTTACTACAGGAGGAACACACAATGACAGCTTATAAAAAATCTTTGGTGGCCGTGGCACTTTCACTGGTATTGCTTGCCACCGCCTGCTCTGCACCATCTCAGTCCAGTAGCTCCTCATCTTCGGGCCAGCTTGCATCATCCCAATCCCAGTCCAACAGCTCATCAAGCTCAGCTTCAGACGAGCCCCTGCTGGGCAGCTTTACCGCCACCGACCTGGACGGCAACCAGGTAGACCAAAGCATCTTTGAAAACTACGACCTCACCATGATCAATATTTGGGGCACTTTTTGCTCTCCCTGCATCAAAGAAATGCCCGACCTTGGGGAAATTCACAAGGAGTATACCGATAAAAAGGTACAGGTGGTAGGCATTGTCATCGATACGTTAGACCGCGACGGTACTATTTCTGCCTCCCAGGTTGAAGTGGCGAAGGAAGTCGTAGCAAAAACAGGGGCTGATTATCTGCATATTCTGCCTTCTGAGGACTTGATCAATTTAAAGCTTTATGCCGTTAACGCTGTGCCCGAAACCATTTTTGTGGACAGCACCGGTGCACTGGTAGGTAAGTCCTATTATGGGGCGCGCAGCAAAAGCGACTGGACCAAAATCATAAACTCCCTCTTGGAATCGGCCTAATGCCAGGGATGCAAGGTTTTAAAGGTGAAGACTTTATGCTATGATGATAATATGAATGTAAAGCATTATGATATTATTTGCGCATACGCCCTTTGGGCATGGGTATTCAGCGGCCGCAGTACAGCCGCATAGCCTATAATAACTTCCGGAGGGATGTGAACCACTTTGGACTGGATTAAAAGAAATAGTTTGGCTTTCTTGGTCCTGGTATTGGGCATCGTCTTTGTGGTTTTGGGGGTCATGCGCGGCGAGCATGATACCGTGCTGCTAAAGGCAATTAACATTTGTTTGGAGTGTATTGGCATTGGGTAAATATACCTTACGCATCAAAAGAAAACTTAGGCTTTGGGTGCAGATAGCCTTTACCGCCGTAACCAACGGCTATCTGATAGGCTTTGCCAAAGGCAGTATTTATACCGGTGTCAGCAAAACACTCTGTGTACCGGGACTGAATTGTTACTCCTGCCCGGGTGCTCTGGGCTCCTGCCCCATTGGCTCTTTACAGGCCGTTCTTGGCAGCCGCAACTTCAAAATGTCCTTTTATGTAGTAGGCTTTCTTATGTTTTTTGGCGCAATTTTTGGACGTTTTGTCTGTGGCTGGCTCTGCCCCTTTGGTCTGATTCAGGATCTTCTTTACAAAATACCCTTTGCCAAAAAACTGCGTAAGTTGCCAGGTGACCGGTGGCTGTGTTGGCTGAAATACGTTATCTTAGTTGGATTTGTCATTGTGCTTCCCCTGTTTGCTGTGGACATCATCGGGCAGGGCTCCCCCTGGTTTTGCAAATATATTTGTCCTTCCGGCACACTGACGGCAGGCATCCCCCTTGTGGCCACCAACCCCGGTTTACAGGCTGCCGCAGGGTGGCTCTTTGCCTGGAAAGGTCTTATTCTAGTTGTCCTCATTCTTCTTTCCATTGTTGTTTATCGGCCGTTCTGCCGCTATTTGTGTCCACTGGGCGCCATTTATGGCTTGTTTAATCCCATTGCCTTTACCCGATTTTCTATTGATCAATCAAAATGTACCCAGTGCGGTGCATGCCAGCGTGTCTGCAAGCTTGATATTCCAACCTATCAAACACCCAACAGCCCCGAATGTATTCGCTGTGGTGACTGCAAACATATTTGTCCTCACGGAGCCATTTGCTCCGGCAGGCAAACCCCAGAAAAAAGAAAGGATTGACCTATGGAGCAATTTCTACTATCTACTGCATTGTCCTTTGCAGGACTTGGCGCTGCTGCTTCCGTTTTTGGCACCAGCATATACTTATTGATAAAAAGCACCGGCAAAGTTCGGATTATGGCTATTTCTTATCTTGCGGTTTCTGCATTTTACGGCTATTCCCTTGCCATCAACTTAATTCGGCAAAGCAGCGGCATCCGCTGTGCCATGGCGCCTTTGCAAACTCTGGTTATTTATGGCGGACTTTTACTGCTTCATCTCTACTTTTTGTGGGATATTTTAAAGGAAATAAAATCTGCCCGCTGATAAAAACTGATTCTAATTAAAAAGGAGCGCGATGATGTGACCGGAGAGTTTGCCGTGGCAGTTCATGCTTTGGTCTATCTTAATCACAAGGGAACTACTGTATCCAGTGAAGATTTGGCAGAAAACATCTGTACCAACCCCGCCAGAGTACGCAAGGTAATGTCAAAGTTAAAAAAGGCCGGCATTCTTAGTGCCAAAGAGGGCAATATTGGAGGATATCTTTTTGACCGTAACCCCGCAAAGGTTAACCTGAACATGGTGCTGCTGGCATTGGATATCCCTGCTATGGCACCGGTGTGGCGTCCTGGGAGCGCCGAAAAAAAGTGTCTGGTTGCCTCTGGTATGGGTGATATTCTGGACGGCATTTATGCCCAGCTGGATGATGCCTGCCGCCAAAAGCTACTGGCAATTACCATTGCTGATATAGAAAAGCAGATTTTTGGTTCGCTGCATGCATACAAAAAACCGTTGGCGTAATGCCAACGGTTTTTTGTATGTTACTTTTGATGACGCCTAATGCGTCTTAGTTGTAGCTGTTCTACCCAACCGTTTTGCTTTTTTAAAGAAATATACCCCAGGACAGAGATTACAAAAGCACCCACAGCATCTACAATCAGGTCTTTCATGGTGTCTATAAGAGCTGCGCGACCAACAAAGCCAACACCGGCCTCTGTTCCAAACTTTTGCATGTTGGTACCAAACAATCCGTCTGCCGTAAATTCATAAAATTCCCAGATAACACCCATGGTAATAGCAAAACAAAAGGCAAAAAATACAACAAAAATTGGGCTTAATACCATGGGTACTTTATCGGTCTTATTGAGGAAGTTAATGACCGAAAAACCCAGCGCACCCAGCATCGCCCCGCTAAAGGTGTGCAGGATGGTATCCCAGTGGGGTACATTGTAATAAAAACTCCGCACCTCACCCAAATAGATTGCGCAATATAAAAATATAGTGTAAAGCACCAGCATGTTGGAGGGAATGATAATATCCATTCTTTTACGCAGCATACCAGGAAGCAGCATGGCAAACACACCCAGAATGCACTGCAGCAGCATTAATACATAATCACCTTTAATACGCTGATAGGGCAGTGCTTCCTGCTCGGTGGCAGGGGCCCGGATGATTGCAATGATTACAAAGACGGCAGATGCCACCAATGTAACAAAAACAAAATAGTTCAGCAGCCTTTTCCAGTTTAAATGCTTATTCTTCATCCAATTTCCTCCGCTTTTTCTGTGTTTCTTTTTTTATAAATCGGCTTTAGTATATCATATTTACAATTACTTTAAAAGTTTCTGCTAAGTTTAAATTTTTTGAGCAAACAGCAAATCTCCATATCGGACAACAACTGCAGCTAGTGTAAGTATGCTGGCCAAATAATTCAAATTGTAGGAGCAATTGCAAAAATCAGCCTGCCAAGCAGTTTTGCGGGTCAGCAAGTAAAAGTAAGATAAAGAAATCATTACCAGCGTAGTGCTGCACACCTTTAAAGCATTCGCCTTGGGGCACTGGCAGGTGGTTCCGCTGCTGGCACTGCAGCAAATTTGTGTCTTTTGCAAGTCAATATTATTCAATGAAATAAACAGCGCCACAATAATCAAAAGCGTAAATAACCTGGAGTAGTCCAGCGTTTTTATTTGTTCCATGGCTTCATCTGATAATTGGATGCAGCCTATTTGACTATAATCCATCCATGTCATCCTTTCAAACTTAACTACTTTAACAGAATATATAAAAGTTTCTGCCAAAGACAAATAGCCCAGACAGCTTTTACTAAGCAGGCATTAAGCACCATCGCCCTCCTAAAGCCATCTCTACCAATATATTTGCCCATACCGCCATCTGTTCCTGTAACAACTGTCTGGCGTAATAAAATCTAACCACCTGTGGCAAAAGCACACAGGCTTTTTATATTCATCTTGAGCTAACATAAAAATGTTGAACACCATCTCTGTTAAAAGATAATGTTCAACATTAAAATGAATCTGCTTATATTAACTAAAGTATCTTGGTTTAAAAAGAAACCCGTGGCAAAAATGCTTTCACAAAAATCTCCTTTGCTGAAAGTGCAGCAATAATCAGTCTGCCAACCCCTGCATATATTCATCCATGGCATCGGCAACCTGCTTTGAATAACGTACAGCCTCTACCACCGTCTTGGCACCTGCCACCACATCACCGGAGGCAAAAATTCCTTCGCGGGTAGTATGTCCAAACTCGTCGGTTACTACCAGTCCCCTGCCATTTACAGAGATGCCGCCGGTGCTGTTGACAATAACATCACGGGGGCCTTGGCTAATGGAAATGATGGTGGATGCGGCGGGGAACAGCTTTTCGCTTCCCTCAACCGGCACCAAATTCCCAGCTTCATCCCGCTCCATGTCCCTAAAAACAACACCGTCTTCTGTAATTTCCACAGGAGCTTTAAAAAACTCAAACTGAACGCCGTCTATCTTGGCATATTCATATTCCATCTGGTTTGCTGCTGCACTTTCTCTGCGGGCAAATACGGTCACCTTGCCCACACCCTTCCGCAGTGCTGTACGGGCAGCATCCATAGCCGCATTGCCGGCGCCAATAACATTAACACTGTCACCCAGCTCGTAAGAGTCAGGATTACACAGATAATCAATGGCATAGTGTACATTTCCCAAGCTTTCTCCCTTAATTTTTAGGGTATTGGGCTTCCATACACCTGTGCCGATAAACACAGCTTTATAACCATCACGGAACAGGTCGTCTATGCCAATGGCACTGCCGATGGTGGTATTGGGGCGTATTTTTACCCCCAGAGCCAGCAGCTTGGCTTTATATCCATCCAAAATGCTCTTGGGAAGGCGAAACTCCGGAATACCATAACGCAATACACCGCCGATTTTATCCTTGCCTTCAAAAATGGTGACACCATAACCCCGTTGTGCCAGCAGAATGGCAATGGTGATTCCGGCAGGGCCAGAGCCAATGATTGCAACGCGCTTGCCGTTGGACGGGCCGGGTTTTGTATCCAATTTATCAAAATAATTGGAGGAAATATAGTTTTCAATGCTGCTGATGTGTACCGGCTGACCTTTTCTGCCCAAAATACAATGACCCTCACACTGGCTTTCATGATTGCACACCAATGAGCACACCAGTGACAATGGGTTGTTTTGAAACAGCATTTCGCCAGCTTCGTTAATACCTCCGTTTAAAAACATTTCTATCATCTGCGGAATGGCTGTATTGATGGGGCACCCCTCACGGCAGAGCGGCTTTTTACAATTGAGGCAGCGGCGTGCCTCGTTTACAACATGCAGTGCCATATTTTTTCTCCTTTTTTCCTTATGTCGTAAGGCGGATTTTTTTCTTTGGTATGGCATCAGCATACTGCAAAATTTGTGGCTTTACAAGGGAAAAACGCCCACAAAAAGCATAATATGACTTCATCCCAACCAAAGAGGTTTATAAACGTTTTATTTTTGTGCAAATTACAAGTTATTAAGTTATTTTTTTAGCATTTATCCCAATTATTCGTCTGCTGTTTTTGCCTTGGGGTACAACAATACACAAGCAGCGGCAGTTGCAGGAACTGTCAGCAAAATACCAAGGCTGCCAACCAGCATTTGCAACAGTTCCACAGCCACCAGCTCACGGTTCAGCAGCCCCAGCGGAGAGCTGCGGTACGCCGCAAGCATTAAAATGGTAGCCAGCGAGCTGCCAAAATAGGCCAGAATCAACGTGTTAGACATGGTCCCCAGCATGTCTCGGCCAATGGCAAGACCCGAGCTCCACAGCGATTTGCCGGTTGGGTCCTTGCCTTTTAAGCGAAGCTCCCACAATGCAGAGGCAAGGCTTAGCCCCACATCCATAACGGCGCCCAGTGCGCCTATCATAATAGCTGCAAAAATAACACCCTGCATGTTGATGGGATGCTGCGGATTTGCCTGAGAAAGAT
This sequence comes from Bacillota bacterium, assembly GCA_023431215.1. Classification (GTDB taxonomy): domain Bacteria; phylum Bacillota; class Clostridia; order Oscillospirales; family Ruminococcaceae; genus Angelakisella. The sequence goes on along the minus strand of JAEYXR010000115.1, from coordinate 12,847 downwards.
AGGCAGTTTCCTGATTCAGCACACCGGTTAGCTTCATCGCCTTTTCCATCACAAGGGCCAACCCACCGCTGGCAGCAAGTCCCCCCATGCAGCCTGCGGCGGCACAGGCTGTTTTGGCAGAAAAGCCGCTTACTAGCAGCAGTGTTACCACAATTACAAATAAGCAGCAAATAGTCACCCAAAAATAGATGTTGTATCCGGACAGCACAGACGGTAAAAACACCTGCCAAAGGCATATGACCGTAAGCGTTAACGACACCAGCGTATGCAGCCCCTGAAAGCGGCCTAAAATCAGCAGCAGCGCCACAAACAGAAGCAACACCCAAAACATCATATCGGTGCGTCGGTATTCACCCATCATCCAGTTCAAACCCTGAAAAGCCTGCTCCTCGTAATACAGCAGTACGGCATCTCCGGCTTCTACTTCCTCCATGGCACCTGCCATAAACAAATCATTCATCTGCAGAGCTGTTACCAGCTGTCCTTTTTGCGGACCCCAGCAAACTTTGGCTGAAAAGGTGATGTATACGCTCTCACCCACCCCGCTGCTTCCCAAATCGTAGGTTTCTACAGTTCGGTCCAAAATTTCTATGACATCAGCGGCGACAGGGACAGAGGTATCACCGTCCAGCTTAGGCAAACGGCCCGAAGCCAGCCTGCCGCCAAGCCACAAAAAGGCTGCTGACAGGACAAGTACCATACAGTATAGCACCAGATTTTCCGTCTTTTTTTTATTCCATCTCATAGAAGAACCTCCCGTTGTCCCCCTTACTGCTCCTCAGCCTTTGCCAGCGGTAAAGTACACACAAATCGGCCTGTACACCCAATATCAATCCTTTGGGTATACAGGCCAATGGTTTCTGTTACCGGTTGCCCATGACATAGTCCTCGTTGCTGACTGCGGCTTCTTTGTTAAAAATACTTACATAAGGGTACACCTTGTGATAGCCCCTGCTTACCGCAAATCCAAAATAGATAAAGCAGATAAACACCACAGTACCAATAGCCCAGTTGCGGTAAAACTTTGCATTTTTTTCTTCCAGGCGAGCCTGTCGTATTTCTTTTGAAAGCTTGCCACCCTTGCTAGGCTCCGGTAAGGTCTCAAGTTTAAATGAATCAATTATTTCCGGAATCAGCAGCACGGCAAAAGGAAATACATAAATGGATAATCGTTCAAAAATAAAATGCCTAGTCATCAGAAAATACAAGAGAAAGGTATAAAAAGCACTGTTGATTAGAATTTTGTTTCGGCTGTCCATTTCCATCAGCTTTTTGCGAAACAGCAGCACAATGCCAAAATAGATTGCCGGCACCACCAAATAATAGGCGCTGCTGCCTTTCCAGTAAATACTGTCCTTGTAGCTTGCATATTGTGTGAATATTGTGCTGGTAACCAAAGTAAATAATGTATCGCTAAAAATATAAAAAAGCAGCGTTCCACCACCCAGCACTGCATACTGCTTCCAGTTTGGCTCCAAATTAATGATAAAATACACAGGCAACATCACCAGTGCAGAAACGTGTATGGTGGCAGCAAGAAGTATAAGAATAAAATATGGTATGGGCTTGCGTTCACGCAAGGCACCATAGGCCAGTAAGATAATTGCCATGGCAATAGACTGGCGGAACAGGTTCATGGTATGAGCAAAAAACTGCAGTGTGATATAGACAAAAACACTCATCCACGGCAATTTTGAATAGCGCCAAATGACCCAAAATACACAACCGGTCATCAAAATGTTGCAAATCAGCAACAGGATTGTATAATTGCCTCCCGCGGCACCTATTACCCAGTTGAGAGCTGCATACAAGGGAAAGCTTTTGTAAATATCTGTTGATACAGCCTGCCCAAACGGCAGTTTTACAATGTCGTTGTAAATGGTCTCATAACTAAAATAGTCAAACCCGATGGAATAACGCAGGGTAGCCACTGCAACTAGTGCCACAGCGGTGATAATCATAAATGCCACGGCACCCTGCTTGCTTTTTTTATATTCGAACACATACCAGCCTGCCAACAATACAAAGGCCAGTAAAATATAATATACCGTCATCGTAATGCCCCTTTGTAAAATTATCCAATATAATTGTGATAAGGTTAGTTTATCATCTTCAAGTTTTTAAATCAAATCTATCTTGTTAATATTTTCCCCATTTTTTAGGCAATTAAGCCAGCCCATCTATAAATTTATCTGTCCAGCCGCTTTAAAACAAACCTGTTTTTAGAATAATCTATCAATCCATCCCGTTTCATGGATCCCAGTTCGCGGCTCATTGCACTGCGCTCAACAGCTAAAAAATCGGCCAACTGCTGGCGGTCAAAAGGAATATAAAAAGCATCTTTACCTGCCTGTTGCGCCTGCTGTGATAAATAGGAAATAAGTTTTTCACGGGTAGTCCGCTGCGCCATATGGGTTAGTTTTTGAGTAAGCATCATATTTTTAGCAGCCAATATGCCCATCATATTGCCAATAAGTCTGGTATGAAATCCGCAGGAAGATTGGCAGGGTGATGATAGGCGCATGGCATCCAGAAATAGAATTCTGCTTTCTTTGGCAGCCAGTGCACTAACCGAAGCGGCCAGCCCCGACCAGGCAAACGCCTCACCAAACAGCTCCCCGGGAGAGCACTGCGCCACAATAGTTCGGTTACCCCAAAAATCCTCCCGAATGACATGTACGCTACCTTCCAACACTACGCCAAACTCCTGGAGTATTTCGGTATCTCCAAAAATAAATTCATCCTTTTGATAAGTACGCTGTCGTGCACCCATGCAACTCAACAGTAAACTTAATTCTTGTTGTGTAATGCCCTGAAACAATGCACAAGTCGGTATTTGGTAATTCATTTTACAACTTCCTATTTTGTTGCAAATGCAACAGTTTATTTTTTTCTATTGTAGTACACTAACAATAGCAAATCAAGTAGATGATAATAAAGAGAACTATCAGGAGGAAAAATGATGATACGTAAAATTATAAAAATCAATGAAGACTTATGTACAGGCTGCGGACTGTGTGCAGATGCCTGCCACGAGGGCGCTATTAAAATGATAGACGGCAAAGCAAAGCTGGTACGTGATGATTACTGTGACGGACTGGGCAATTGTCTACCGGCCTGCCCCACAGGAGCCATTACTTTTGAGGAGCGCGAGGCTGCCGCCTTTGACCCAGCCGCTGTTGCTGCTCACCAGAATGAGGAAAAAAGCAAAACGCTACCACCTCTTGCCTGCGGTTGCCCCGGGTCTCAGTCCCGTCAGATTATCCGGGAACCGGAAGCTGCTGCTCCTGCTGCTCAAACACAGGATACCTCCAGCCGCCTGCGCCAGTGGCCTGTGCAGATTAAACTGGTACCTGTCAATGCCTCTTACTTTGACGGAGCCGACCTGCTCATTGCTGCTGACTGCGCCGCATTTGCCTGCGGAGATTTTCATAGCCGCTTTATCAAAAACAGAATTGTTCTAATCGGTTGTCCAAAGCTGGATGAAGGAGATTATTCTGAAAAGCTTACCGAAATCATCCGTCAAAATAACATCAAAAGCGTTACCGTTGTACGCATGGAGGTTCCCTGCTGTGGAGGAATTGAGCGGGCAGCGATAACAGCACTTCAGCAAAGCGGCAAATTTATTCCTTGGCAGGTAGTTACACTTTCTACCGACGGTCAAGTTCTGGAATAAATGCTACTGTCCCAATGGCCACCGGCGCCTCCGCCTTTTGGATGCATCGGTGGTCTTTTTGTCTGTTTTTCTTACCTATACTATCATCGGTTGCCGCATCAGCTTTTTTTAGGTATGCAGTTTTGTGACAAAAAGTATATGGTTTTGTCAAATGTGGGCATACTAAAACTATTATGCCTGCTCGTCTGCTTTTTTCTGTATCAAAAGGCAAATGCACCCCTTGCTCAAAATTAGTATGCTGTGTACATATTGCAACATACTAATTTTGCTTGTCATTTGATTTATGCAATAGGTTTTTTCAAATTGCACTAATTGTACTAAAATTCATGCCGATGCAAAACGGCGGAACGGATGATTGTAATGTATCATTATCATGGTAAAAATAAACCAACAGCTTTTTTTGAGGGCTGGTATCTACGGCACCAAAACGGCAAAGATACCCTGGCTCTAATCCCGGCTTTTCATTGTGACCAAAGCGGAACAGCCTCTGCCTCCCTTCAGGTTATCACCAATCATCAGTCCTGGTGGGTTCCCTTTGATGCCAACCTGTTTTGTGCTGATGACAAAACCTTTGATGTATTTTTAGGTCAAAACCGCTTTTGCCGCAAAGGTGTTTATTTGGATATTGATACAGATGACCTGAAGCTGAGAGGCATATTGGAATATGGTGAGTTTACCCCTCCTCAATATAGCATGATGGGGCCTTTTTCCCTTCTTCCTGCCATGGAATGCAACCACGGAATTCTCAGCTTTGGGCACACAGTATCCGGCTCTGTGCTGTTAAACGGCAGCACCTTGGATTTTTCCTCTTCTACCGGATATATCGAAAAGGACTGGGGCAAATCTTTCCCCAAAGGCTATGTATGGACCCAATGCAACAGGTTTGGCACTGTACCCTGCAGTATTTTTATTTCTGTGGCACAAATTCCCTTGGGGGCTTTTGAGTTTACCGGATGCATTGCTTCGGTGGTATACGGCGCGCAGGAAATGCGACTGGCAACCTATCTGGGCGCAAAGGTACTGCGGGTCTCCCATAACGAAATTATCCTGCGGCAGGGCAAGGTGCTGCTTTGGGCACAGCTTTTAGAGTCTCAGGAGCATCCGCTGCGGGCACCCAACCTTGGCGGTATGGACCGCCTCATTCACGAAAGCGCCGCCTGCCGTGTGCGCTATCGCCTTTTTTGCAATGATGTTCTCAAGCTTGATCTTACTTCACGCCAGGCAGGCTTTGAATGGAACGACATTAAAAATTGCTAAAATGGGTATTGACGTCTGCCGTACCAGCAGCGGTTTTAACAAATTTGTAAATCTATTGTTTTCTCCCTTGACATTTACTGCCGAATCACAGTATAATGTGCCAAGCAAGTTTGAAAGGGGTAGGACAGAATGTTGCAGAAGCGTATGAAAAGCAGCCTTTCTTCTGTTTATTTGTCCTTTTATTCTCCTTTCTCCCTGTATTTTTATTTTCAGTTTTTATATTATTGTCATTAGCCTTTTGGTGCCGCCGGTACTGAAAGGCTTTTTTGCTGCAAAAAACACATGTAAGCGAAACGGAGGATGCAACATGAAACATTTAATCGATCCTATGGACCTTAGCACCGGGGAAGTGGATTATATTTTGGATTTGGCTGATGATATTATTTCCAACCGCAAGAAGTATGCAGAAGTGGCAAAGGGTAAAAAGCTGGCCACCTTGTTCTTTGAACCAAGCACACGCACCCGCCTGAGCTTTGAAGCAGCCATGATGGAGCTTGGCGGCAACGTACTGGGTTTTTCTTCTGCAGACTCCAGCTCCGCAGCCAAGGGAGAAAGTGTGGCGGATACGGTGCGCACCGTGGGTTGCTATGCAGACATTATTGCCATGCGGCACCCCAAGGAGGGCGCACCGCTGGTGGCATCTATGTACTCCCCTGTTCCGGTTATTAATGCCGGAGACGGCGGGCATAATCATCCTACCCAAACCCTTACCGACCTGCTCACCATTCGGCGTGCCCTTGGGCGTCTGGACAACCTTACCATAGGCTTTTGCGGCGACCTTAAATTTGGGCGCACCGTACATTCTCTTATCAAAGCGCTTTCTCGGTATCGTAGCATTAAGATGGTCCTTATTTCCCCCTCTGAGCTTCAGGTTCCCGACTATATTAAAGAGGATGTCTTTGTAAAGAAAGGTGTGCCATATGTTGAGGTAGAAACCATGGAAGAGGTAATGCCTGAACTGGACATCTTATACATGACACGTGTGCAGCGTGAACGTTTCTTTAACGAGGCAGATTATATCCGCTTAAAAGACACCTATATTCTTGACACTGATAAAATGGCGCTTGCCAAAGAAAAAATGGCAGTGCTGCATCCTCTGCCCCGGGTAAATGAAATTTCGGTTCAGGTAGATAATGACCCCCGTGCTTGGTATTTTACCCAGGTAGAAAACGGTAAATTTGTACGTATGGCACTGATGATGGTGCTACTGGGGCTGGACCAATAGCGTAGGAATGCCTTATAACGGCAGAAGGGATGATTGTGTTATGTTAAATGTAGATAGCATTGAAAAAGGGATTGTACTTGACCATATCAAAGCAGGCAACGCTATGGTTATTTACAAATATTTGGACCTTGCAAAGGCCGGCTGCTGCGTCGCCATTATAAAAAATGTTAAGAGCAAACGTACTGGCCGCAAGGACATTATTAAAATAGATGACCGCATTGATATAAACTTAGATGTACTTGGTTATATTGACCCGGACATTACTGTCAATATTATTGAGGATGGACACATTATAGAGAAGCGCCATCTGGAGCTACCCCAGCAAATTGTTAATGTGGTTCAGTGCAAAAACCCCCGCTGCATTACCTCAGTAGAGCAGGAGCTGGATCATGTGTTTCGTCTGGCCAACCCCGAAAAACGCACCTACCGCTGCATTTACTGCGAGCAGGAAAATAAATAGGATTTTTGACGTGTATTTTCTATGTTTCAGTAAAGTCAGATAAAAACCACGCATTTTAAATAACCCTAGCAAAAAGAAAGTGCCCGCAGGTTTGGGCACTTTCTTTTTCTTCCTATAATTAGTATAATCAGAATATGTATCACCATATAAAAAAAGAGGGATGAATTTGAAATTTATTTTGGCACTGGCTTGTGCTTTGCTGCCTTTTGTCACAATTGCAACAGCAACAACAGCAGCCAAAGCACCTCCCGCACAGCTCTTAAACGGCAGTGCCGTATTCTCTATTGAAGGAAAAGCCGCCCCCCTACAGCTTACTGATAACGTGGTTACCACAATATATCAGCCGGCTGGTAATGGCGAGGAGCTTGTTATTACCGCCCAAGAGCCGGTTGCCGCCGTTTATATACGCTTTGCCCAACCACCACAGCCCTATACTGCCACAGCCGGAAGCAGCACTGTGTCCTGCGGCAGCTATGGTTTTTTGCACGAGCTTATCACTCTGCAAGAACCCTCCACAGAGGTGGTGCTTCGGCTTCCTCAAACCGGTATTTGTGATGTTTTGCTCTATTCTGCGGGTGAACTTCCCAAGGATGTTGAACAATGGCAGCCGCCCTATGAGCAGTGTGATATGCTCATCTTCCCTACCCACGCCGATGATGATGTGCTATATATGGGCGCTGCGGTGGCAGATGCCGTAGCCCGCGGCAAGCGTGTACAGGTGGCCTATCTTACCCATCACTGGGCAGACCCTTTGCGGCCCCACGAGCTGCTTGCAGGGTTGTGGGAAATGGGGGTTACCGCCTACCCCATCATAGGCCAACAGCCCGACCGGTACACTACCGGCCTTGAGCATGCCCGTACCATCTTTGATGAGTCAAAACTTTTGGCCTACCAGGTAGAACAGCTGCGGCGTTTTCGGCCCTTTGTTGTTCTGGGCCACGATATAGGCGGAGAATACGGCCACGGAATGCATATGCTGGGAGCTAAAACCCTGTTAACTGCAACAGAACAAAGCGCAGACCCCCTCAGTCATCCTGAAAGTGCTGCAAAGTATGGTGTTTGGCAAGTGCCCAAAGCCTATCTGCATCTGGGGGAACAAAACCAGCTTGTTCTGAATGTGGATACCCCTTTGGCGCTCTTTGGGGGACGCACTGCCTTTGAGGTGGCAAAGGATGCCTTTGAACACCACAAGTCTCAGCACGGATGGGATTTGGCTGTTACCACCTACGGCCATGCTGACTGCCGTCGCTTTAGCCTTGTGCACTCCACTGTTGGTGAGGATTCCGGCCGCAACGACCTTTTTGAAAACATTGTTGTACCCCCGGCAAAATCTGAGTCTGAAGCAGAAGATACAACTGAGCAAGAGGCTTTTTCCGGTTCAGATGAAGTTTCTTCTACCCCAAGCCAACCAACAAAAGACACCGTAACCCAACTGCCTTTGTTGTTAATAAGCGCCTTGGCAGCGGCAGCTTTTATTGGCATAATCCTGCTGATTGTAAAGCCCTGGAAGCGCAAATACTAACCATGTAAACTCTCATCTACAGCTAAAAAAATTTATGCCTTTGACTTTGTATATTTATTCTGAATTTTTCTAACTTTCGTTGACACAAGATATCTCAAAATGCTACACTTTAAAGGTTAAAATCGAGGCAGCACCTCTCTGCTCTTGGTGCGGGTATGTAGCTGCAAGCTTGGTACCAATATATTCAGCATATAGTTAATCTTAGCATGATTTTTTCTTAAAAGCGTTGGTAACCATTCATATTTGTCAAAAATATAAGGAGCAAAACGCTGAAACCGGAAATTTTCACCGCAAACAAATTGAATAAAAATTTTTCCCATTGACACCGATGAATTGGAAAGCGAGGCTGATATTGATGGAATTGATGATTACCTTAGGCTGGATAGGCGGTATGCTGCTTATCGGCATGGCGCTGCGGGGTGTAATCCCCTTTTTAAGAAAAAGCTTGGTGCCAAGCAGTGTGCTGGCCGGCGTAATCGGCTTTATTTTTGTAAACACCACGGGCCTGATCGGCTCTAACCCCGCCTTGCTTACCGATGTGGTTTCCCAGTTATTTACCATCTCTTTTATCTCCATTGGCCTTACCGGACAGGATGGAGGCGCAAAGAACGGCAACAGCAAAAATATCTTAAAAGGCTCTGTTGCTATGGGCTTTGTTTGGGTCATTCTGTACGCTCTTACCCCTGTTGTGGGGGCGCTCAGTGTCATGGCCTTTGGCGGTTTTACCGATATGAACCCCATGTATGGCCTTTTAATTCCCTTTGCTTTTGCCCAGGGCCCCGGCCAGGCGGCCTCCTTTGGCGCTGTGTTCGAAAGCTACGGCTGGCAGAACGCCGCTATGGTTGGCGTTACCTTTGCCGCCATAGGCTTTTTATTTGCCTTCCTGGTAGGCGTTCCCCTTGCCAAGGCAGGCTTAAGACGCGGACTTGCCAAAAACGGCGGTATTTTGGATCAAACCACCATCCGTGGTGTTTATCTTCCAAATGAGCAAAAGCCTAAAAGCGGCTTCCATACCACCCATAGCGGTAACATCGACCCTTTGGCGTTTCATATGGCATTGGTGGGCGGCACCTATGTGCTGACCTATCTGGATACTGTTGTGCTGACTACCCTTTTGGGTGCGGCCGGCAACATGCTGTGGGGCATGATGTTTATGACCGGTATGTTCTGTGCCTATTTTGTAAAGTTTGTAATGCGCAAGCTTGGTATTGCGTATCTTCATGATAACGAAACGCAAAAACGCATTACCGGTTTTGCCACCGACTTTTTGGTGGCTGCCTCCTTTATGGCGGTGCAAATTACTGTCATTGGCCGTTGGATTGCTCCTATTATGGCAGTATGCATAGCTACAGGCATTGTCACTTACGTTCTTTGCATTTACTTTGGCAAACGCTTTGGTGGCTCTAACGACTTTGAGCGTACCCTTGGCCTGTGGGGCATGGCCACCGGCACCGTCCCCAGCGGCATTGGCCTTGTTCGTATTGTAGACCCCGATCTTGCCACCACCACTGCAGTGGAGCTTGGTGCCATGAATATTCCCATGATGCTTTCTGCCCCCACCATGATAACCCTACCCCTGATTGCAGACGGCACCCTGAGTATGTCCATGGGTTTACTGCTTTTATTGGCTCCCATTCCTGTTTTTCTTATTTTGTTAAAAGTATTTCGCCTTTGGGGCAAAAAAACCTACTCTTTTTCTAAGGGCAAACAAGCTGTTTCTACAAAGGACGGTGACTGAAGATGGAAGAAGTCCTCTATTACAACGCAAACATCATTACCATGGAGGAAGATGCTCCTCACGCTCAGGCAGTATTGGTGCGTGACGGAAAAATTGCCGCTGTGGGCGGCAGCGAAAAGTTGCTGGCAAACTGCAGCAGCAGTGCCCAAAAGATTGATATGGGCGGCAGAACTATGCTCCCCGGCTTTATTGATTCTCACAGCCATATTACCATGACCTGCCTTTTTCCCCGCTTTCCTGCACCGCCTGTGGGCGACATTGACTCCCCGCAAAAACTGGCGGAAGCTGTAAAGACATACTTGGCAGAGCATCCTGTCAAAAGGGGTAAATGGTTTGTGGGCATGGGTTACGATAACGCATCCTTTCCCAACAGCATCCATCCCACCTGTCACGACCTGGACAAAGCCAGCAAAACGATTCCCATCGTCATGATACACACCAGTGGCCACGTCTGTGTGTTGAATTCGGCTGCACTGCGCCAGCTGGGTATTACAGCCGATACCCCCGCCCCCGAGGGCGGCACGATTCATAAAGATGCTGTAACGGGAGAACCCACCGGTTTGCTGGAAGAAAAGGCCATGATGAAGCTGCTTGCTAAAAAGGCAATGAAGATGGCCCCTTCTATTGGTGATATTTTAAACATGCCTGTTAAGGCGCAGGAGCTATATGCTTCTTACGGTATTACCACCGCCCAGGAGGGTGCTGCTTATTCTGTCATGAATTATTTGTACAGATGGCTGGGCAACCGCCACAAGATGAAGCTGGATGTAGCAGCCTATATGATGATTGACGGCAGCGCAAAAGCTTTAAAAGGTGTGGACAGTCGTGTCGTAAAATACCGTAACCACTACCGCATTGCAGGTGCAAAGCTGCTTTTAGACGGTTCTCCCCAGGCCAAGACTGCCTGGCTCAGCAAGCCCTATTATCAGGTGCCCAAGGATAAATCTCAAGATTATAACGGTTATCCGGTGTATGAAAATCATACCCAGGTCAAGGATTATTTTGTGCAGTGCCTGCAAAATCACTGGCAAATTCTTGTGCACTGCAACGGCGACGCTGCCTGCCAGCAGTTTATAGACTGTTACCGTGCAGCAATTAACGAAACCGGCATCCATGAAAATTTGCGCCCGGTGATGGTGCATGCCCAGACTGTGCGTGATGACCAATTGGACGCTATGAAAGAGCTGGGCATCTCCCCCACTTTCTTTAACGACCACGTTTACTACTGGGGTGACTACCACCTCTCCTCTGTGCTGGGTCCGGAAAGAGGAAGCCGTATCAGCCCCTTTAAAACCGCGGTGGAAAAAGGCATCAATGTAACCATTCATCAGGATACCCCCGTTGTTCCCCCCAACATGCTGTTTTCGGTTCATAATGCTGTCAACCGCATTACCCGTGACGGCCAGCCCATTGGTACAGAATTTGCACCAAGCACCTGGGAAGCTTTAAAGGCAATAACCTGTAATGCTGCATGGCAGTATCACGAAGAAAACCTAAAGGGCACCATAAAGGCCGGTAAGCTGGCAGATTTTGCTGTGTTAAGCGGCGACCCCCTTACCGTTTCACCTTCCGAAATTAAAAATATTACCGTATTAGAAACTATAAAGGAAGGTCAAACCATCTTTAAAAAAGAAGAATAACAATGTGTTTTTGTAATACTGTGCAAATTTAACGCAGAATGAAAAAAAGATTTGCACCGCAACCTTAGGACATAAAGGAAAAGACGCATTCATTGCGCCTAAAAACGAAGAGGAAGTGACACCCATGCGATTTGCTCTGGCCGTACTGCTGGGCAGACTGGTACGCTTTGCCGGCAAGTTTGTCAACCGAGCCACCAACCTACCGGGAGAACTGGCAATTCGACTGTGCCCCGATTTTTTGGCACGTTTTCACTTTGACGGTAAGGTGATTGCCGTTACCGGTTCCAATGGTAAAACCACCACCACCAATATGATTGCCCATATTTTGCGGGAGCAAGGATACTCCGTGGCAATCAATACCGAAGGCTCAAACCTCAGCCCCGGCATAGCAACCACCCTTCTTACCCACTGCAAGCTGAACGGACACATGCCCCAGGACTTTGTCGTGCTGGAGGTGGACGAGCGTTTTACCCCTATCATCTTTGGCCGCTTTGTTCCTGATATCTTTGTTGTTAACAATCTGTTCCGTGATCAGGTTGTGCGCAACGGCAACCCGGATATTATTTATGATAAAATCAAAGAAGCTGTAAAGCCCGGCATGACGCTGGTGGTAAACGGCAACGACCCTATCTCCCAGCGGCTGGCTGATCAAAACCCCCATGTCACCTTTGGTATGACAAAAACCGACCGTTCTGCCGAAACCCAGCAGTTTCTTACCGATGACTGTAAGGTATGCCCCAAATGCTTTCATAAGCTGCGGTACGACTTTTATCACTACAACCATATTGGTTCTTTTCACTGTGACCACTGTGGCTACGCCACCCCTCCCATCGACTTTTTGGCAAGTGACGTAGACTTTGCCGGCGGCAGCTTTACCATTAACGGCATGCCTGCCACGGTTACCTATAAAACCACCTTCCACGTCATCAATACCACTGCTGCTGTGGCTGCCTGTGTACAGGCCGGGCTTACTTTGGAGCAGGCCATTGCAGGCGCTGCTACCTTCCAGGTGAGCAAGGTGCGTTATGATGAAATGACTCTGCTGGGCCGTAAGGCAGTGCTGATGCTTACCAAGCAAAACCCAACCTCTCTGGATCAGTCCATTTCTTATGCGCTGGAACAGCCGGAAGAAAAAACCGTCGTGCTGTTTGTCAACAATGTTCTTTACACCGAAAAAAAGGATATCTCCTGGCTGTATGACGTTACCTTTGAGCGTCTAAAGGGCAAAGTTGACCATGTGGAGTGCTCCGGCGGACGTGCCTACGATTTGGCAGTACGCCTAAAGGAAGGCGGCTTTACCGACGAGGAGCTGGTTGTGGTAGATGACCT
>JAEYXR010000107.1 GCA_023431215.1 Bacillota bacterium | reverse complement strand
CCAGCGCCCGTCCTTGGTGATGCCTACCGCTATGGTGTCGTAGCGGGTTCGGTCAATATTGGCCAATACGGAGGTCACCGAAAGACGAGAAACCTCATGTTCGCTGGAAACGCCGCCAAAAAGGACGGCCACCATGGTTTTATTACTCATGATGCAAAAGCCTTCTTTCTGTTATTGAAGCTTTAAGCACATGCCACAAAGTACACAGCAGGAACTGTGCAGTTTGGTGGTGCATAAAGTTTTTTGCGCATAGGCATGATCGATGCAGCCGGCAAGCAGTCCTAGCTTCCAAAATGGCATTGGCACCGGGACAAAAAAGTTGACCCAAAGATGTTGAAAGCTTTGAGTAAGCAGACAAAAATACAGCCCTTGCCGCGTCCGGCATACATACAGTATAGTATATCACACGCGTATAATATGCGCAACTTGCGCACCTTACAGAAAAAAGCGATTAAACAGCTCTATTTTGGTATAAACTCTCTGTGAACAGCACTGAAATTTTGTTAAATATATGCAGGGTTTGATTATTTTAGAAATTTATAAAAATATTTACGAAAAAAAGCTTAAAAAACACAGGGTAAAGCCGCAATTTTCCTTGACTTTATTGAAATATCTGTGCTATACTGCTATTACCTCTCGTGGAGGGCTCTTTTTTTGTGCGCAAAAATACAAAAAAAAGTCGCTCCGACCCGGACGCGGACGAGCCGCGCCCGCTTAGAAAAGAGGGAGGCAAAAAAATCCGAAAATCAGGAGGTGCCGACAGACATGAGAGTGAAGATCACATTGGCTTGCACAGAGTGCAAACAGCGCAACTACAACACCAAGAAGAACAAAAAGAACGATCCCGACAGACTCGAAATGAACAAGTATTGCCGTTTCTGCCGCAAACACACCGTTCACAAGGAAACCAAGTAAGAAAGGGGCTTTTGACATGGCTGAACAAGCAAAAAAACCCGGCTTTTTTGCTCGCATTTCCCGCTCTTTTAAAGACATGAAGGGCGAGCTGAAAAAAGTCGTGTGGCCCACCAAAAAGCAGATCTTAAACAACACCGTTGTTGTTTTGGTCTTCGTGGCTGTTTGCAGCGTTTTTATTGGCGCACTGGACTTTGTTTTTACCCAGGTGCTTTCGCTGCTGGTCAATTTCCTCTAAACAATTTGGTTCACAGTTAAGGCAAGAAATTTGAGGATGGAGGGATGAACATGGCAGACGAGGCCAGATGGTATGTAGTGCATACCTATTCCGGCTACGAAAATAAAGTGGCGGACAGCATCGTCAACGCAGTGGAAAACCGACAGCTCCACGACTTGATTCACGAGGTCAAGATTCCTACCGAGATGGTTACCGAGGTCGATAAGAACAACCAGAAGAAAGAGGTTGAGCGCAAGCTTTTCCCCAGTTATGTTTTGGTTAAGATGATTATGACCGACGACAGCTGGTACGTGGTGCGTAATATTCGCGGCGTCACAGGCTTTGTGGGGCCCGGTTCCAAGCCCATCCCCCTGACAGACGCAGAAGTTGCCCGTTTTGGTGTGGAAACACGCCGCATGGAGGTTAACTACTCCGTGGGCGACAGCGTCATGGTAGCAGAAGGTTATATGGAAGGCTTTATTGGCGTTGTGGATGCCATGGACATGGACAAGCAAACTGTCCGCGTCACGGTTTCTATGATGGGTAAAGAAGTCCCCGTAGAGCTGGAGCTGACCCAGGTTAAGCCCCTGGAATAACCCCCGGGGTATACAGCGTAAAAGTTTCTTTTGCGCCGTTTTTCGCAGGGCGGTGTGCAGGATGATTCGTTCACTTTGCCCACTACCGCCTTAGTTACGTAAAATCATCAAGTAACAGGTTATACTTTTACTAGGATGAGATTGCGTAAATTCATCCAATGCGCCGGTACAAAGCGACATAATGGATGATTACAGATAGACGCTTGGAATCGTCCGGCGTCTGTGGGAGGAGCAGTCCCACACGGAGACTGCATCCGCAATAATTACCACTATTTGGAGGTGCCAATTATGGCTCAGAAAGTTGTAGGCTATATCAAGCTGCAGATCCCCGCCGGCAAAGCAACTCCGGCTCCCCCGGTTGGTCCCGCACTCGGCCAGCACGGCGTTAACATTATGTCCTTTACCAAGGAATTTAACGAGCGCACCAAGAACGATGTCGGCCTCATCATCCCTGTTATTATCACTGTTTATGCCGACCGTACTTTCAGCTTCATCACCAAGACTCCCCCTGCTGCAGTTCTTATTAAAAAAGAACTGAACCTTCAGAGTGCTTCCGGCGTGCCCAACAAAAACAAGGTTGGCAAAATCACCCGTGAGCAGCTCAGAAAGATCGCCGAGCTTAAGATGCCTGATCTGAATGCAGCTAATGTTGAAACTGCTATCAGCATGATCGCCGGTACCTGCCGCAGCATGGGCGTCGAGGTTGTCGACTGATTATAGTCGCACCAGCCTTTGTGGGAGGAAGATTTAATAGCTTCAAAAGCAAAGCTTTTGAGAGCCATCCGTTATACACCACTTGGTAGAAGGAGAATTGAACGATATGAAACACGGAAAGAAGTATAATGAGAGCTGCAAGCTGGTTGACAGCACCGCTCTCTACGATAGCAGCGAAGCCATCGAAATCTGCACCAAGACCGGCAAGGCTAAGTTTGACGAGACCGTTGAAGTCCACGTTCGTTTGGGCGTTGACTCCCGTCATGCTGACCAGCAGGTTCGTGGCGCAGTAGTTCTGCCTAACGGTACCGGTAAAAAGGTTCGCGTTATGGTATTTGCCAAGGGCGATGCCGCTAAGGCCGCTGAGGCTGCAGGCGCCGAGTATGTTGGTGCCGAGGACTACATGGAGAAAATCCAGAAAGAAAACTGGATGGAATTTGACGTAGTTATTGCTACCCCCGACATGATGGGTATTGTCGGTCGTCTGGGTAAGGTGCTTGGTCCCCGCGGACTGATGCCCAACCCCAAGGCCGGTACTGTTACCCCCGACGCTGCTCGTGCCGTTACCGAAGCAAAAGCCGGTAAAATTGAGTACCGTCTGGACAAGACCAACATCATCCACTGCCCCATTGGCAAGGTGTCCTTTGGTCCCGAAAAGCTGCAGGAAAACTTTGACACCCTCATGGGCGCCATTGTTAAGGCTAAGCCCGCTGCAGCTAAAGGCCAGTATGTCCGCTCCTGCGTGGTTGCTACCACCATGGGCCCCGGCATCCGCATCAACCCCAGCAAGTTTGTTTCAGCACCCGCTGCTAAATAAGCTTGACTGTTTAAGCTGAGTAAAGACCCCGGTCGACAGACCGGGGTCTTTTTGCGCTGTGGGGCATCTTTTAACCAAGCTTTTACAATATGCAGTAGTGAAGTGTCACAAAAATATTATAATTTGCAGGATTAATATTTATAAAATGCAGAAATTACGTAAACAAACGGTAAAATGTAGAGATACTCATTGAAATATGCAGGAATGAATGGTATAGTTATGTCAACAAAGATGCAGAGCAGCCAACTGCACTTTGCTTGCGAACTTTTTCATCTTACTTGTCTCCAAATGATACAACCAAAAAGCGGAAGCGTTATTGAACGCTTCCGCTTTTTGGTTTTTACAATAAAACAAAATAAAACAACAAAAATATATTGATAAACAATAAATAACTATTGATTTACAGAATTATATCTGCTAAAATAAGGTTACATTAAATAGGCGGAGGACAGAATGATTTTCTTTTATGGTAAACTGCGATGCCCAAAAGAGTAAAGGAGAGTTGCTCATGGAATATAGTTTAAATCTGTTGAGTATTGTGCTGGGAATTGTGGCGCTTCTATTGCCTGGGGTGGCAGTTATGATGCACAAAAAGAACAGGTATGGCCTTGGCAATGTGCTTACACAGCTTAGCTTTTTATCTGCGCTTTTTTCTTTGCTTTCGGTCATTGCATATCAAAACTATCTGGTAACAATAGAAGACTGGTCTGCCATTATGGATACCTCCCACGCGTTCATGGTGGTATCATGCTCATTTGTTGCTGCTGTTTGTGCAGTAAATGCGCTTAGCTTTGGAGTAGTGGCACACTTACATGCTAAAAATAAGGGGGAATAGCTTATGTGGAACACAAAGGCATCTATTTGGTTATCAAGAATTTGCACCTGGATTTTTATGGCAATATTGGTTGCGGGGCTGTTTATGGCGCAAAAGGTGGCAGGCGCTTATATCTATTATAATCATAAGCCCGACGAGCTTTGGCAGGTGCTGTATACAGCTTATTATATCTGCTGTGTACCCGCTGTGGTTCTACTTTGGAAATTGCACCGGCTGCTGGAGTGTATCAGCAGAGGTGAGGTATTTACCACACAAAATGTAAAGGCCTTGCGCATCATTTCCTGGTGCTGCATGGCGGCTGCACTCATTTGCTTGATTTACAGTTGGTTCTATCTGCCCTTTTTGTTTGTGGTTGCAGCGGCAGCTTTTATGGCGCTGATATTAAGGGTACTCAAAAATGTATTTGAGCAGGCAGTAACCCTCAAGCAAGAAAATGACTTTACTATATAGGAGGAATTGTTGATGCCTATTATAGTAAATTTGGACGTTATGATGGCTCGGAGAAAGATGTCTTCCGGGGAGTTGGCAGAGCGTGTAGGTATTACACCGGCAAACCTTTCCATACTAAAAAACGGAAAGGCAAAGGCAGTGCGGTTTTCTACGTTGGAGGCTATCTGCAAGGAATTGGACTGTCAGCCCGGTGATATTTTAGAGTATAAAGACGGCGAATAAGGCTTTATTTAAGAAACAAGGCAACACACAACATGTAATTATCTGCAACAATCATGCGAGGTGAAAAAATGAATTACGAGCAAAAAAAGGCTGACGGACAAGAGACGTCGGTTTGTACAAATGCACCCAAAATGTCTGAAAATATTGGAAATAAAGAAAAAACACAGGAAAACAATACATTGATAAATGTCAATGTATTATCGGCTGATACTACGCAAAACCCTACCAAACAACCTGTGGAATACAGTAAATTTGATGGTTGGATGGTGCTGGCCTGTTACCTTTGCGGCTATGGCTTTCTGTGGCTTATCAACCCCTTTGGTCTTGGCATGGGTGTGCCGGTTTTTACACTTTGCTTTTGTGCGCTGGCACTATGGTATAAAAAGAAAAGCGGCCCCATACCCCCAAAAAGCTGGT
>JAEYXR010000074.1 GCA_023431215.1 Bacillota bacterium | reverse complement strand
TATACCAATATGGTAAGCTGCTACGTGGAAATTGCTTTCCATGATAACACCGAAGATGTACAGTTTATTATAAGCAGCAAACACAAAATAGCTGGAGCCTTGGCAAAGGGAATATGTGCTTACTATGACGTAGAACTGAATAAACCAGATACAATGCAGGAACAGTTGGACGCTGTCATTAAGAGGGCAGAAGCCGCAGAGGCTAAGTTAGCAAAAGTAAAATCTATATTAGAATAATAATTCCCCCCTAATGTAGGATAATGGAACTACATTAGGGGGGCACTGCTATATCAAAGAGGAATAATCTATACAGACCTTTTAAATTCTCAATGAATAGTTAAGTATTTATTTTTAGAAACTGACATGGAAAACAAAGGAATACCGATGAGAAAGCAACCTACAAAAAATAAGAAGGGGGCCCGAATATCGCATAAGTCAAATAACACTCCTCCAATTATGGGACCAAGTATTCTACCGATGTTTGAACCGATTGAATATTTTGCCATGACATTACCAGTATTATTATCTGGTATATCCTTCATATACATAGCATCAATAGAGTAGAACAGCAAGCAGGAACCTTGTGAAAAGACAACCCATAGTAGTGAAAATATGTATATGTTGGTAGAGATTATTATTAATATCATAGAAAAAATGCATGTCACCAATGCCATTATTACTGCGTAACGATATCCTTTGTAATCTCCCAGTTTACCCAATAGTGGTCCAGACATAGATGAAATAAGCAACGGCAATAGAAATGTGATCGCAATTATTTCAAGGTCTGCATTGTACTTTGCCTGCAAATACGGTATTAAAATTGCATAAACCATACTTATTGCCATGCCAAAGAAGCCATTAATAAATAGAACCTTGAACTTGATTTGGGGCATTACTCCATATGATACTGCAATGTGTTGTTTGGGTTCCCTCAAAGTCAGAAAGGAATAAATCAAAACAAATATTGCTGCTGCACTACATATAGTAAATAGGAAATGCCAACCTGTTTTAATCTCATATTTTGTTAGCACTAAAAAACACAAGCCAACACCAAGAAGACCGCCTAAATTTTTAAAGCTATCAATCCTACCGATGTTTTGTGCTAAACCATCTCCCATTTTCACAATGATTCCATATATGGATATTGATAAAAGCATACTGGCTATTCCCTGCAAAACCTGAGCTAACATTAAGCCATATAAACTTGTACTTATTGAAAATGTGCAATATGCCGCTGCATAAGATAATACCGAGCACAATAGCAATGGCTTATAGCTATACAGATCCATCCAGCGCCCTGCAAATAAACGCATGACCAGTGTAGATAGAGAGAGTATGGAAAGCAGCATTGTCATCTGTATGGTAGAGTAGCCTAATTCGCGGGTATAAACAGGAAGCAACGCATCTAAAAAAATGTAGGGAAGAGAAACTAAAATCATTATAGTAGCTATTTGCTTTTTCTTAATTTGATTAATGCTATTCAATTTAACACCTCATTATTTTAAAATCCTATTAAACTTCAATGGATGACGTTCGAGGAGACTAAGAAGTATTGCTCTTTTTATTAATTTTAAATTTCAAGTTTATTGATATATCTTTATTCACAGTTATTGACTTTCTTATTTAACGTCTATGATTAATACTATAAGAAGAAAAAGCGATAATTAATTATAGCACTGAAATCTTTCTATAAATACCCACATTATGACCAAATGTGACAAACTTTTTTAGTAGCAAGAAAGCAGCCCTTGGTAACCTATTATGGTTATGCTAAGAGCTGCTCTCTTTTTATTCTTTAGGCTCTGTCACTTAATATGATTGATTTTTAAGAAGAGAGTATTTATCTCTCCTCTACTCGACAAATTGGAATTTACTCAATTCTTACTTCTACACCTTCGACTTCGACATAAACAGTTATGTCTGTTTCAGTATCATTTTGCATAGATACACCAATTTTGAACCATTCGCCCTTTACCGCATCAAATTCAACAGGCATTCCATGAGTTAGATATGTTGCTACATATCCAGGTGTTATCATTTCATTGACTGGATGTAAAATCACTTCTGTATCTCCCAATCCCTCGCCAGAAGAAATGGTAATCTTATTGCCCGTCGCTGATATTTCTTCGTCCGAATAAACGAATGCCTCTGTACTTCCAGCAGGGACGGTAATTCTTATCTTGTAGGTGTCGTTCTTCCCACAACCTGCCAAAGCAAGAACACAAGCCAATGCTAAAATCAATGCTATCAACTTTTTCATGCAATCACGCTCTTAAGTAAAATTCAAGTTTATATAACTAATGGAATAGCAAGACGATCAGACAAACTGCTATACTGATCAGTTAATAATGTGGCAAACTTCCCAATTTAAATATACTTCTAGTAAGTGATTGGCCATACCTATAAAATCATTTATTGAATGAATACAGTGCATACCCTTATCCTCTCATTCTGTTTCGCTTTCGGATTCTCCTTCCAACCACCGTAAGGCACAGTGGGCAAAAATTCCACTACCAATGGGAAGAACGTCTTCGTTGAAAACAACACACTCGTTGTGCATGGGCTTTCCGTAAGCCTCACTTTCCTGTGTTGAACCTGCACCCAGCATCAAATAACTGCAAGGGACCTCCTGTGAAATCACGGCAAAATCTTCAGAGGCCATGCCGGGATTTTCAAAAAGGACGATTTTTTGGGAGTCATATACTTCCCCGATAAAGCCGGTCATTTGCGATAAGAGGTCTCCATCATTGACCAGGGGAGGTACAGAACAAATTTCTTCTACGGTAGCCTGCCCACGGAACATGGCGGCTGTTTGGGTGGAAATTTCCTGAATTCTGCGATAAATGTAGCCGCCCGCATCCTTGTCCTTGGTTCTGATGGAACCTTCCATTAGAACCACTTCGGGGATGATGTTAGGTGCCTCGCCGGCCACAAACCGTCCAATGGTTAAGGTTGACGGGGTGTTGGGTGCAATTTCTCTGGCGATGATTTCCTGCAGTGACAGATGGATGTGGGCTGCTATGTTGATGGGGTCAACGCCGGTATTAGGCATAGCACCGTGGCAACCAGTACCCTTTACCTTGATTTGGAAAAAGATGCATCCTGCCATAGAAATACCCTTGCAGCCTAAAACCAGGCCGGTGGGCGTGCCAGAGCTGACGTGCAGTGCCATGGCGGCATCCACCTTGGGATTTTTTAAAATACCGGCTTTCACCATAGCCTTGGCTCCCTCAAAGCCCTCCTCGTTGGGCTGGAATACAAACTTGATATTGCCAGAAATTTCTTCCGCATGTTCTTTTAGCAGCTTGGCGGCGCCCAAAAGCATGGTTGTGTGCATATCGTGACCACAGGCGTGCATACAGCCGTTGTCTGCAGCGAAAGGAAGCTGGGTCTTTTCGACAATCTTGAGTGCATCCATATCTGCACGCAGCATCAGCGTTTTGCCGGGTTTCCCACCCTCCAAAACCGCCACAATACCGCTTTCACATATTTCTTTTGGCTCGTAGCCGTATTCTTTCAGTTTTTGCATTACAAAGGTCTTGGTAACAGGCAGGGCAGTCCCCACCTCCGGATGTCGGTGAATGGTTCTGCGGATTTCCAAAAGTTCATCCTTGATATGCTGTGCGTCGGTCATAATAGTATTCATAAATTATCCTCCGCGTTTTGCCGAAACCGATATTTTTATTATATTACATATATATATTGCGGAATTTGTATATATTTAATGCGCTGACAGTATGGAAATTCAAATTAAACGAGCTTTCTCTCTTGCTACAATTAGTTTGTCCACCAATTAAACATAATGGAAGTTTGCTTATCTAACCTCATTCAAATTACAAATCTGAGCAACCTCGGAATCCCAATCGATAATTGAGCAGTGGAAGAAATCAAATTTATCCTTGTTTTTTTCATAATAGGCTTTAGCAGAAAGGCAAAGTATTAAACATAAGCGTCGTACATTTACACGATAAGTCCTTACGCATCCATTATAGATGCCCCCCGAGTCAGCATAAATGTCAAGTGAATTTTTTGATTCTATAACAAGCTCAAAAAGATCGATTTTATTGTTGCTCTCTTTTATTTCATCAACATTAATATTGGGGGTCCCCTGATGCAATAAAGCATTTCTCAGGCTATGTACCACTTCTCCACTTAGATAAGGCATTGGCAAGTCCTTGCATTGTTCGCAAGGACACTGTTCATATCTACCTATATGATCGTCATACCAATCTTTATATCGCTTTGTCGTGCTCTTTTTAGGATATTCAGCCTTACCGCATATATCAGGAAAGGTAAGTGCTAATGTTAAAGCAGAATAATAGCACTCTGCATCCAATGCTTTGTTTACATCATTGATCAATTGCAGCATCATATACTAAGCCCCCTATCTCGACTTTGAAGATAATACTATTAAACAAACTGCGAAATTCACTACAATTCTTTATAAACTGAGAATTTTCAATCCAATGATTCAAAGGGGTTTGTAATCAACTATTACTTGTACAAATTTGCGTGCTTCTTCAAGTTTTGCCTCAGTCGCTAAATCGTAGTTTTCTAACACATGGTAAACCCAGTCTTTCTTTTCTTTATTAACGGTTTTATCAAAGCATTCCATTTCGCCAACTGGAACAACAAATAGACCTGCAGATTTACACGCCGCTTCAACCTTTTCATATGCTGCAGGTTCGTTGCCGGTAAAGCCCGCCTTACCAACTTTCTTTATCTGATCCCAAGCATTATTTGCACCACTGCTTTTGGCATTCATACCGTCGTATATAATTCTCATATCTGCAGATAGCGCAACTCCCCAATCTATTCCAAAGGAAGCAGTAATTGGCTTAAAATTATGGCTGGCGTTTAATAGGTCAAAATCACAAATGGCAGCTACCGGAACATTCACTGCCTTTAGTGCGCTAACAACATCTTTAATGCGCGTTTTCCCTCCGCAATGAGTAAACAATATATCCGGAGCGATTTCATTTTTATGTTCATATATTGCATCCATAATTGCCTGATAAAATAAACAGTCATAGTCGCTTTCGCAAACAACGACTTTTTCGTGGAACAATCCACTCAGTATATTAGAATATCGCAAAATAGGATTACCCCATAATTTCTTTATTTCATCGTTTTGAAGCACACTCATCCTGTTAATGTTACTATCCCGATTGATTCTGATAACTGTAACATTCTCACTATCGGCATCGAGCAGACCTTGTAAAAAATCTTCGCTGTGTGTAGATATTAGCAACTGTCGATTGTCCGGAT
The DNA here is from genome assembly GCA_023431215.1 of Bacillota bacterium. Classification (GTDB taxonomy): domain Bacteria; phylum Bacillota; class Clostridia; order Oscillospirales; family Ruminococcaceae; genus Angelakisella. The sequence goes on along the minus strand of JAEYXR010000074.1, from coordinate 7,507 downwards.
TATTTTTGGCAAGCATCTTTCCTAATAGTCTTGCCTGCGGGGGGTGCAAAAAAGCCTCTGGCTCGTCAATTAAAGTAATAGAATGCTCAGATGTAAATGTGTCAAGTAAGATGCTGGCAAAACTGCGCATACCATCACCCTGCTCTTGGAGTTTAGGCAGTTTAGTAACTTGATTATAATACTCATCCTGATTGGCAATTGTAAAAGCTGTCTTGTTAGGGGCCTGTCCAGTATGCAGCGGTATTGTTTGCATATCATTGCGGTTTACAATTAAATCGGAACCAAAAGCTTGACGAAAATAGTCCGACAACTTCTGTGCAAGCGATTCACTCTGATTCAACTTGTAAATTGGATGCCGTTCCGGCTGATCATTTCTCTGTAATGCATTTGACGAAGTTAATCGACGCTCTGTGCTGAGTCGCTTTATGAATAACAGATGAAGACCGTTATGGAATGTACGGTTTTGCCACCAACTCTGTAATGTGCTTTTCTCAAAAGCACCGCCAGACTCGAATAGCTGATAATTTCCCCGCTGATTCACATTAAAGCGTTCTCTAAGAAATGTTGCTTCATCTATCGTCCCTAAAAAATCATATTCAATACCTTTTATAACAATAGTTGGGGATGAATTGGATTTATCTAAACCCGCCTCGACATCTCTTAGCACTTTGCTCTTTCCACTATTATTAGCGCCAGTGAATACAATAACGCTGTTATGATTAAGCGGTAATTGTGTGCCATCATTAAATGTGATGCTTTTGAGAAATACTTGCGGCTTTTGCATGGTGGTTATTCCGATATCTTCAAGATTTGTACTCATAACGCTCTCCTTATCCTGATTTTAACTTCCTCTAATTGCTATTAACAGAACTTCAATAGACAATATATAGAATCAATTATAGCATTCAGACATTTCCATAAATACCCATATTATGACCAAATATAACAATGGTTTTTAGACGCAAAAAGCAGCCCTTAGGTAACCTAGTATGGTTATGCTAAGAGCTACTGTGTTTTTACTGCTTTTTATACAATTTTAGAAGAAAGCATAGGTTGTACAGCCTACAAAATTCCATTAGTAGCAGGAGCGGTGCCGCAGTGCATATTTTATGAAGTAGACAGCAATTGGAGCCAGGGAGATGTACTGAAAGCAATGGTCAAAACCTATGAGATTTGGCGGCCGGAGTATACCGCTAAATAGCCCTTGTTCGCCATCATTTTCTCCGTCTTTCCCAGTGGTAGCTTATAGAGTTCTCCAGCTAGTTAATATTAAGATCCGTTTAATCGTCTTCATCTACAGAGAGCACTCAGTAATACGTAGCGCAGATTAAACGTTAAAATTTATGATAGATAATTGACCACACTTTTGACCACACTTTTGCTGTTAACACCCTATTTTGACACATTAAATGTTAATACTAGTGTTATTGTAGATTGGCTTAAAATCTTATAAATGATTGCAGTAATCACGAGTTGTAGTCACCAGACTGGGTTCAAGTCCCATCTGCCGCACCAAATATAGAGCATCACCTTTGGGTGGTGCTCTATATTTTTCTGCAAGTAAGGGACTTGCAAGGGAGCGGTAGTGAATGACACCCCGGTGAGGTGTCAGAGCCGCGACTGACCGAGCCCGCAGGCGAGAGTCAAGTCCCATCTGCCGCACCATATGTAAACCCGCTTGGATAATACATCCAAGCGGGTTTTTCTCTTGCGTATGACTCACTTTGCAACTCACTCTGTTTGCGTTTGCTTTGTGGAATCTTCAAACATTACGTGTATAGTTTACATTTCCTCAATCTTCTGCTTTATGTCACTAATTTCCTTCTCTATACTTGCAATTCCATGCGCTCGTCGAATATTTCTCTGGGTAAGCTCTTCTTGTTGGGCATCAGATGGAGTTTCTGCAATAATCTCCTTAGAAACCTCCATATTATATTTTGTAGTGTCAACCTTGTCCTCAAGTTTCTTTATTTTAGCCAGCATTTGTTCTTCACTCATTTTAGCCATTGTATCAGGCGTGTTATCCATTTCCGCCACCTCCAATTACATTGGGACTATTGGCACTAAGCTCTTCTTGAGCCTGCTCTTCTTTCATTTCACGAATCATTTTAGGAAGCGATTCTGCCCGACGCTCATTTGCCTCTTTCAAGCTCTGCAGATTTTTGCTGCCTGTTTCCAAGGCGATTTTTTCATTGGTGGTTTTTATGTTATGCATTGTGGAATCAATAGTGTCCTGCAAGCGCCGCGATTTTGTCTTGTTATTGGCAATACGTTCCACCACCTGAATGCCGGAAATGCAGTCGTCGTATTTGCCGGCAGAAATATCCCGTATTGCCTGTTCCAAAGCCCGTTCATAATAGGCCTCAGGCGACATTTTATGATAAGACAGGTCTGTAAAATGTTCGCTGTTTTCAAACTGCGCTAAGCGCTCATATTCGCTCTTTACTTGCTGAATCAGTAAATCTCTTTTCACAAGAATCTCCCCTTTCACTTTGTTTGTGATAGTATGTGGCTAAACGATGTGGTTTATTGCATCTTGTATTAAAAATTTGAAAGCACATTTATAACAAAAGCCGGCGGCAATCACTTTTTGGTGATTACCGCCGGCTTTATAGTGTTTTTAACAGGGATTTGCTTGTTAGTTATCTTTGTCTTTACAAATAGTAAGCAGGTGGTCAATGGCTTCAGCAAAGCCTTTTCCCGATTCTGACTGGGTTACATAAGCAGGCAAGTGGGCAAGACCCTGCAAAAAAGGCTTGATGTTTGCCACGGCGCAGGCGTGGGGAAAAAACTCAAACATGGGTTCATCATTGGGGGAGTCTCCAAAAAAGAGAACGCAGCTTTGAATGTCAGCTTCCTTTAGCACCTCTTGAAAAAATAATCTGCTCATGTCCACCTTATTGTAGTTGCCAAACCAGGTGTTGACATGGATAGAGCTGACCTTTGCTACAGCACCCATACTTTCGCAGATAGCTTTAATTTTTTCGGCTGCCTCAAAACCCAGATAGGGTGGATCTTCGTTAAAATCAATGGCAACGTCATAGATGCGTGAAAACTGATCCTTAGAAACACGGCACCCCGGCACCCCGGCAAGGCAGGCTTCTTTTACAGCCTGCAGTCTGCCCTGAATATCGCCTTCTGCCACAGAGGGGTGGGTGAATTTTTGCAGATGTCCATCTTGAAAGTAGTAAACAAAGGCGCCGTTTTCGCCCACAACGGCGGTAACAGGCCACTGGCGCACAATCATATCGCACCATCCTGCCGGGCGACCGGTAACGGGAATAACACCATAGCCTGCATCATGGAGCTTCCACAGGGCAGCATAGGCATCGGCGGAGAGCTTGCCATCGGTGGTGATGGTGTCGTCAATATCACACAGAATGTAGCGGATGCCTGCCGCATCCCGGGGTGAAATTTGAGTAAATGGAATCATTGTTACCCTTCCTGTCTTGTCAAATAGTTGTTGGCAGCTGCAGCGCACTGCAAGGCATAAAAAATAAAAGGAAACATAGCTCCGCCTAAGACGAAAGCTACATTTCCCTACGCTCTGTAACATGTTATAACTGTATCAAATATTTGTTGGACTGTCAATAATAGAATGAAACGGGCCAATACTAAAGAGATACAAAAGACTGGCTACAGATGGTAAAAAGTATGTGTTTTACGGGCAGATACATTATTGATAAAACCTGTATTTAAGGGTGTTTTCAGACAAAAAAACCCAGCATATTTACCACAACAAAAGCTATACTTTGGCTTGTTTTGGCGTTCCTGTGCTTGCAACTCAAACTGCTACGGTTTATAATATCCATAACGCTGCTTTTAACGCAGTAAAGCAGCGTGAAAGCCTGCGCGGGAGGTGCTGCAAGTGGACGGAAGACATGGTAAAAAGAGTCTTGTGCTTGTAGCCTTGGCTGTTGCCGCTGCGCTGGCATTAACGCTGTGGTTGTTTTCTTACGGACGGTGGCGATGCCTCTTTTATCAGCTTACAGGCATACCATGTGCCGGCTGCGGTATGACTACTGCATTGGTACGCCTTTTGCAACTGGATTTTGCAGGAGCTTTTGTAGCCAATCCTCTTATTTATATTTTACCGGGGCTTGTGGTGGCAGGGGCGGTGCTTTTTTTAATCAAAGGCAGTGAACCACTAAAAAAGGCCGGCTTTTGGGCAGTACCGGCCGGGGCATTTGGCGCCGTGTGGCTGCTGCGCATTGTGCAAGCCCTGGGGCAGTGATGCTTTATCATCTTTAGGGCTTGTTGACAAAGCAGGTGTTGGGCAGTATTGCCCTGTCAGCAGTCCCTCTTTACAATATCATCAAAAGACGAAAGGCAGGACAGAAACATGTACGGTAAAATGATGGATACTATTGGCTTTGTAAGCAGCTTTGACAGTGAGGTAGGCGAAGCCATGGGTGAGGAGCTGGCTCGCCAAAAACGTAATATTGAGCTGATTGCTTCTGAAAACTTTGTGTCCCCCGCGGTAATGGCTGCAATGGGCAGTGTTCTTACCAACAAGTATGCCGAGGGTTATCCCGGAAAGCGGTACTACGGCGGCTGCGAAAAGGTAGACGTGGTGGAGGAACTGGCTCGTGAACGTGCCAAAAAACTATTTGGTGCAGAACACGCCAATGTACAGCCTCACTCCGGTGCGCAGGCAAACCTTGCTGTTTATTTTGCGCTGGTCAACCCCGGTGACACCATTCTGGGCATGAACCTTGCCCACGGTGGCCATCTGACCCATGGTTCTCCTGTCAACATGTCCGGAAAATACTATAATTTTGTGGCTTACGGTGTCTCGGACGAAGCGCAGGTCATCGATTATGAGGCTTTGCGTGCCAAAGCAAAGGAATGCAGCCCCAAGCTTATTGTAGCCGGCGCCAGCGCATACCCCCGTGAGATTGACTTTAAAACCATCAGTGAAATTGCCAAAGAAGTAGGTGCCTACTTTATGGTGGATATGGCGCACATTGCCGGTCTTGTGGCCGCCGGTTTGCATATGAACCCTGTGCCCTACGCCGATGTTGTTACCACCACCACCCACAAAACCCTCCGCGGCCCCCGCGGTGGTATGATTTTGTGCAAGGAGGAGCATGCCAAGGCCATTGACAAAGCAATCTTCCCCGGAACACAGGGCGGACCTCTGGAACACATCATTGCCGCTAAGGCCGTCTGCTTTGGCGAGGCGCTGAAGCCTGAGTTTAAGGCTTATCAGGAGCAGATTGTAAAAAATGCCAAGGCACTGGCTGCCGCACTCATAGAAAAAGGCTTTGACCTTGTGTCCGGCGGCACCGACAACCACATGATGCTGCTGGATTTGCGCAGCATGAACATCACCGGTAAGGAGCTGGAGCACCGGTTGGACGAAGTGTATATCACCGTCAACAAAAATGCTATCCCCAACGACCCCCAGACTCCCTTTGTCACCAGCGGTATCCGCGTAGGTACCCCTGCGGTTACCACCCGTGGCCTTGTGGAGGAAGATATGGCGGTCATCGCTCAGTGCATTTATGATGCCGCTGTAAACTTTGACACCAAAGCGGACGACATTCGCGCTGCCGTAGACGGCATCTGCTCCAAATATCCCCTATATGAATAACACTGCTTTTATATTGTCTTTTACAGCTATAAAAAGCACCCGGGCGGTTCCAAGGCGGGGCCGCCTGTTCTTTTTTGTAAAGTATATGTGTTTGCAGCTTTTTGTGGGTTGTTTTATTGGCTTTGCTCATATAAAATGACAATAAGGCCTTAATATGGCCGGTTTATCTTTATGCACCTGTCAAAGGCATGTATAATAAGCATCCCCGAAAATGATTTATATCATTTTTAGCAGTGAATAAATTTTAATAGATAGACGGATTGAGGATTATGATGTTTCGAAACATGAGAAGATGGAAACAAAAATTATCAGAACAGGAATGCATTGATGTTTTAATCCAAGCACCAAGAGGTGTATTGGCAGTGCATGGAGAAGATGGGTATCCCTATGCTTTTCCCATGAACTATCTCTATTGGGATGGGAAAATATATTTTCATTGTGCCAAAGAAGGGCACAAACTTGATGCTTTAACATGCAATGACAAGGTATCTTTTTGTGTGATGGACGAAGGCTTTCGAAAAAGCGGAGATTGGGCATTGAATATCAAGAGCGTTATCATCTTTGGCTGTGTGAAAAAGATGACCAAATCTCAAGAAACGATGGATATTATCCGCCAGATTGGTCTGAAGTATTATCCAACAGCAGACGGCGTTGAAGAAGAGATCCGCAAAGCGGGAGCACAAGTACAGATTTTAGAACTAACCATTGACCATATGACGGGGAAATTGGTGAACGAATCATAATACAAGCAGTTCATCATTTACCCGTGTGCTGATGACGTAAACTGTCGCAGCAGCTAGCCCACAGGGGCGGTCGTTATTCAAAGAGTTTCCCTTAAAAGAAAAGTAAAGGAGATGAGCAAACTGGCATCACCATTGGCAGACCGAATCAGACCCCAGACACTGGATGATATGGTGGGACAGGAGCACCTGCTGGCAGAGGGCGGGTTGCTGCGCCGCATTGCCCAAAGCGGGCAGATTCCCAACCTCATCTTTTACGGGCCATCGGGGGTGGGTAAAACCACCGCCGCCCGCATTGTTGCCAAAACCGCAGGAAAAACCCTGTATAAGCTAAACGGCACCACTGCCTCCACCGGAGATATCAAGGCGCTGATTAACGACCTTGACAGCTTTGCCGGAGTAGGTGGCGTAGTGCTGTATCTGGATGAGATTCAGTATTTAAATAAGAAGCAGCAGCAAACCCTGCTGGAGTTTATCGAAAATGGTTCTATCACCCTCATTGCCTCCACCACCGAAAACCCTTATTTTTACATCTATAACGCCATTTTAAGCCGCAGCACGGTGTTTGAATTTAAAAGTGTAACCCCTGCCGAGGTGCGACGGGGTCTGGAGCGTGTAGTGAAGGTGCTGGTGGAGGATGGGCCTGTTGAGGTGGAGGAGGGTGTGCTGGAGCACATCTCTTATGCCTGCGGTGGCGATGTGCGAAAAAGCATCAATGCGTTGGAGCTGGCATATCTGGCGGCTTTTCCTCAAGACGGAGTGCGCCATATTACCATGGAGGATGCCATTGCCGTGGGTCAGCGCAGCGCCATGCGCTACGACAAGGACGGTGACCAGCACTACGACCTGCTTTCTGCCCTACAAAAGTCTATCCGTGGTTCGGATGAAAATGCCGCACTGCACTATCTGGCACGGCTGTTGGAGGCGGGGGACCTGCTTTCCCCCTGCCGAAGACTACTGGTAATAGCCGCAGAGGATGTGGGGCTGGCGTATCCCATGGCTATTGTTATTACCAAGGCCTGCGTAGACAGCGCTGTGCAGCTGGGCTTGCCGGAGGCGCGTTTGCCCCTGGCAGAGGCGGTGGTGCTGCTGGCTACTGCACCAAAATCCAACAGCTCGTATCTTGCCATGGCAGCGGCAGCGGCAGATGTAAAAGCGGGTAAACTGGGGG
>JAEYXR010000071.1 GCA_023431215.1 Bacillota bacterium | reverse complement strand
TCGGCGTATTACAGTAGAAATGTTATCTAAAAATTATCCTCTTAAAGAACTGGCTTATAGCTACGGCTTTTCCTCCGTAAACCATTTTAGCTCCGTTTTTAAAAAATATTATGGCTGTTCCCCCACTACTTACCGGCGGCAGCATATAGGGCAGGCAGCAGCTCAAGACAGCGAAATATTATAAAAAGTCCCCGGAAGCTAGCTTCCGGGGACTTTTTTGCATCATATTAATGCTTATTTAACGTTGTTCTCCAGAGTCTCCAACTCTTTCTTTAGAGCTTCGGGGAGGTGGTCACCCAACTTAGCATAAAACTCACGGATACCGGCGGCATCCTCAGCCCACAGCTTGTTGTCAACAGACAGAATTTCTTCCAGCTGCTCGGTGGTGAAGTCCAGACCTTCCAGGTTGATGTCTGCAGCGTTGGGAACATAACCGATAGGGGTTTCTTTTGCGTCAACCTTACCGTCGCAACGGTCAAGAATCCACATCAGAACTCTCATGTTATCGCCAAAGCCAGGCCAGATGAAGTGACCTTCGTCATCGGTGCGGAACCAGTTGACGTTAAAGATCTTGGGAGCCTTGTCGCCCAGCTTCTCGCCCATTTCCAGCCAATGTGCAAAGTAGTCGCCCATATGGTAGCCGCAGAAGGGCAGCATAGCCATGGGGTCACGACGAACAACACCAACAGCGCCGGAAGCGGCAGCGGTGGTCTCAGAAGCCATTGCAGAGCCTACGAATACACCATGAGCCCAGTCGCGGGACTGGTACACCAGGGGAGCAGTCTTGGCACGGCGGCCGCCGAATACGATAGCAGAAACAGGAACACCCTGAGGATTGTCAAACTCGGGGCTGATGCAGGGACAGTTAAGAGCAGGAGCGGTGAAGCGGCTGTTGGGGTGAGCACCCTTGGAGCCGTCGGTGCAATCCCACTTTTCGCCCTTCCAGTTCAGAGCGTTCTTGGGAGGATTTTTGTCCAGGCTCTCCCACCAAACGGTGTTATCATCCAGGTTGTGAACAACATTGGTGAAGATGGTGTTCTTCTCGCAGGAATGCAGTGCGTTGGGGTTGGATTTAACGTTGGTGCCGGGAGCAACACCGAAGAAACCATACTCGGGGTTAACAGCCCAAAGGCGACCGTCAGGGCCAATACGCAGCCAGGCAATATCGTCACCTACGCACCAAACCTTGTAACCCTGCTTTGCATAAACCTCGGGAGGAATCAGCATTGCCAGGTTGGTTTTGCCGCAGGCAGAGGGGAAAGCAGCGGTGATGTACTTGGTCTCACCCTTGGGGTTCTCAATACCCAGAATGAGCATGTGCTCAGCCATCCAGCCCTCGTTCTTACCCTGGTAAGAAGCAATACGCAGAGCAAAGCACTTTTTACCCAGCAGAACGTTGCCGCCGTAACCGGAGTTGATGCTCCAGATGGTGTTGTCCTGAGGGAAGTGGCAGATGTAACGGCCTTCTTCGGAGATGTCTTTCTTGGCGTGCAGACCCTTAACAAAGTCAGGGTTCTCGTCGCCCAGATGCTCCAGAGCCTTGACACCAACACGGGTCATAATGACCATGTTCAGCACAACATAAATGGAGTCGGTAAGCTCTACGCCAACCTTAGCAAAGGGAGAGCCCACATGAGCCATGGTGTAAGGAATAACGTACATGGTGCGGCCCTTCATAGCGCCGTCGTACATTTTACCCAGAGTCTCATAAGCTTCTTTGGGGTCCATCCAGTTGTTGGTGGGGCCGGCTTCTTCAGCGCTGTTTGCGCAGATAAAGGTTCTGTGCTCTACACGTGCAACATCGTTGATGGCAGTGCGGTGAATGTAGCAACCGGGAAGCTTTTCTTCGTTCAGCTTCTTCATTTCGCCGGTGGCAACACTTTGGGCGCGAAGAGCTTCCAGCTGCTCTTCGCTACCATCGATCCAAACTACCTTGTCGGGTTTGCACAGGGCGACCATCTCGTCTACCCAGCTCAGAACGTGCTTGTTGTTGGTCATGTTCATGATTGTAGTTCCCCCTTAATCTCTTCTGTATGCTTTACTATATTCCTGAACGTACCCCAGTCGGCGTCAAAGTCCGATTTGGCGTCGGGTTATAGATAAGCTTCTGTCTTTGGTAAAAACAGCAAGCTGTTTTTACCAACTTGCCATGCGGCCTTTGGCTGCATCTATCAATAAAGGTATTAGTAAATGCCTTTATCGTTTTTAAAACAATTTGTTATTGTTTTATCAAAAACAAACAGATTTTACAAAAAGTCCGCCAAATACCATTATAACGACTTGTCAAAAAAATATCTATGGATAAAATATGAAATCTTAGCAACCACATTGCCGCTCTATTGTGCATTAGTGCAACTGTGTATAGTTAGTCCTTATATGAGGTTTTTTTGACAATCATTTTGTGCAAATTACAGTGCCTTAGGCTCTTAAAATATGCTGTTTTTTTCACAATCAAGCGGACTTCACAGGTGTTTTTTTCATTGACTTTTGTACTTTTACACAAAAGCCTGTTTTAAAAGCTATCACCCAGCTCCATGTAGGGCCTGCCGTTTAAGTCCATTCCGGCAGTGTTTCCGGCAAGAAATTCGTAGTAGCCCTGAGCGCCTATCATGGCGGCATTATCACCGCAGTACTGAAGCTGTGGCATATACAGCTCAAAGCCTCTTGCTGCACAGCGTTCCTGTGCCTTACTGCGCAGCCAACTGTTGGCCGATACTCCACCTGCCAGCGCAAGCTTTTTGATGCCGGTTTGGTCTGCTGCCATTTCAAAATGCTGCCACAAAATTTCTGCCACCTTGCTGCAAAAGCTGGCAGCCATATCCTCCGGCACCAGGTTTTCTCCCTTTTGCGCCATATTGTGGGCAAGGTTAATGACAGCGGTTTTCAGCCCCGAAAAGCTAAAATCCAGGGGATTTTCGGTTTTTGGGGTAGGAAGCACATATGCATTGGGATTTCCCTTGCGGGAGATTTTATCCATGGCAATACCGCCGGGGTAGCCCAGTCCGATGCTACGGGCAGCCTTGTCGAAGGCTTCACCGGCGGCATCATCACGGGTGCGGCCCAGTATTTCAAAGGTAGTATAATCTTTTACTATGGCAATATGGCTATGCCCTCCCGATACAATCAGGCATAAAAAGGGCGGCTCCAAATTGGGAAAGCACAGGTAATTTGCCGCAACATGACCGCGGATGTGGTGCACCGGTATCAAGGGCAGACCACGGGAAAAGGCAAGCCCCTTGGCAAAATTGACTCCCACCAGCACGGCCCCGATGAGGCCCGGTGCTGCCGTTACGGCAATGCCGTCAATTTCATCCAGCGTAAGGTTTGCCTCTTCAAGGGCTTGCTCCACCACGGCAATGATGTTTTCGGTATGGCGGCGGCTGGCAATTTCCGGTACAACACCGCCATATTTTTTGTGCTCCTCCACTTGAGAGTCCACCACCGAGGAGAGTACTTTGCGTCCGTCCTCCACCACCGCGGCAGCGGTTTCATCACAGGAGCTCTCTATACTTAACAGCTTCATCGGGTCATGTCCTTTCGCTATTTGTCATTGTATTCATAAGGTTTGCCGCATTTTGGGCAGTGGTTGGTACCGCTTTTGCTCCATTGAGGCACAGCACCGCCGTGTCCGCAAAAGGAACAGCGAAGCAAGGCATACTTAATACTAAGTGCCACAATCAAAAGACCAACACCAACCCACAGCGCTGCCAAACCAAAAAGCGGTGATAAAAACATCAAAAAAGCAGAGCCTGTACCACATAATATACAAAGTCTGGCATAACATCGCTTCATTTTTCTGTCTCCCCATTTGTCATAAAGCTTATCTGCTGCAATGATGGTTTGTTGCTGCAGCAGCCTACAGAAGGGTAATCAGCACAGCACAGATTGCAGTACAACTTACACCGATACAAAGTGGTGTGTTAAAATCAGCGCATCTTCACTGGGCTGGGAATAGAAGCTCTTTCTTCGCCCCACTTGGGCAAACCCAAGACTTTGATAAAGGGCAATGGCAGCAGTATTGGAGGGGCGCACTTCTAAGGTGATAAAGGCAAGATTTTGTCCCCTGCCCTCCTGTAAAAGTGCCTGTATCAGTGCTTTGCCAATGCCGCGTCGGCGAAAGTCCGGATGCACCGCCACGTTGTCCACATATCCTTCGTCCAAAACGCAGTTCATCCCTGCATACCCGGCTATGTCCGTTTCAGTTCTTGCCACCAAAAACACTGCGCCGTCTTTTTTAAGCTCCGCCCGCAGACTTTCCTGGCTCCAAGGAGTAGAAAAGCACAGCTGCTCCAACTCTGCCAGTGCGGGCAGGTCTTGTTCTGTCATAGGAGTAATTGTCACTTCCACATCAGTGGGCCTCCTGCCAGTTTTTGCCTACCTTCACATCTGCCTCCATGGGTACGGCAAGACTAACGGCCCGCTCCATCTCTTCGCCCAGCAGCAGACGCACCGCCTCAGCCTCAGCCTGAGGGGCCTCCACAATGAGCTCATCGTGCACCTGTAAAATCAGTTTTGCTTTTAAGTTTTCATGCTTGAGGCGGCGGTGTACCCGCACCATGGCAATTTTGATGATATCGGCAGCAGTGCCTTGAATGGGCATATTCATTGCCACACGCTCACCAAAGGCTCGCAGGTTACGGTTGCTGCTTTGCAGCTCAGGCAAGTAGCGGCGCCGGCCAAAGAGTGTGGTGACATACCCCTGCTCCTTGGCTTCCTCCACAGTCTGCTTCATATAGTTTGCAACACCGCTATAGGTTTTTAAATAATTTTTGATATAGGTATCTGCCTCGGCAACGGTGACGCCAATATCTTTAGAAAGAGAAAAGGCGGAGATGCCGTATACAATGCCAAAGTTGACCGCCTTGGCACGGCTGCGCATCAGAGGTGTGACAAACAGCGGCGGCAGGTCAAACACCTGAGATGCGGTATTCAGATGAATATCCTCTCCGGAGAGAAAGGCGCCAATCATATTTTCGTCCTTGGCAATGGCTGCCAAAACACGCAGCTCAATTTGGGAGTAATCGGCGTCTATGAGCACATTACCCTCTCTTGCAGTAAAAAAGCGGCGCATACGGCTACCCGGCTCGGTGCGGATGGGAATATTCTGCATATTGGGCTCGGTGGAGCTGATGCGGCCTGTACGGGTCTCGGTCTGATTAAAGGAGGTGCGGATGATGCTGTCCTCCCCCGCTGCTTTGGCAAGGCCCTCCACATAGGTAGATTTGAGCTTGGCATACTTGCGGTAATCTAAAATACGCCCGATGATTTCATGATGGGGGCGCAGGCTTTCCAGCACCTCGGCATCGGTGGAATAGCCGCTTTTGGTTTTGCGGCGCACCGGTAGACCCAGTTCGTCAAATAAAACCTCTCCTAGCTGCTTAGGGCTGTTGAGGTTAAATTTGCGCCCTGCCATCTGGTAAACAGCGGCTTCCTGCTCTTTGATAAGGGCATCCAGCTCATCGCCAAAAGCCTTAAGACCTTCTAAGTCAATGCGGAAGCCCTCCTGCTCCATAGATGCCAGCACAAGAGCCAGGGGCATTTCTACGTCAAACAACAAGTCGTGTTGATTGTTGCGGTCAATACGCTCCTGAAGAGCAAGGCACAAACCGGGCATCCCAGTCGCCTGTTCCACAAGAGCAGGCACTTCACCCTCACAGCCCTCTATAGCAGGGCGGTTTACACCATACTCGCCCATAAGGCGCTCCACGGTATATTCGGTGGAGTTGGGGCTGAGGAGGTAGCCTGCAAGGCGCACATCAAAAGCTACATTTTCTAGTTCCACACCTGCGGCAAGGGCGTTTTTATAGTACTGCTTACTATCATCCATCCACTTGGGATTGGGCAATGTGTAAAGATGGTTTAAAAAATCTTGAGTAGGCAGCTCTACCAAATAAACATGATTATCCGTAACAACAGATACCTGCTTTATCTCGCTGCCTACAGAGGAAGAAACAAAATATAAGGGTGTTTCATCTGTGGACATTGTCAAAGTGCAGCTGCCGCTACCGACAAAAGCCAGCTTAGTTGCCGGGCCCTGCTTATCCCCTTCTGCTGTTGGGGTGGCACCGCCCACCGGAGGTGTTACACCCAAGCGTTTAATCAGGCTGTGCAGCTCCAGTCGGCTGAGGGTTGTATAAAGTGCGTCATTGTCGGGTTCTTTTCGGGCGCAGGCATTATGGCAGTCTCCAATGGGTACCTCACAAAAAATTTCTCCCAGCTGGCGGCTCAGCATTGCCATTTCTCGCCCGGCCTCCAGCTTCTTTTTGACAGAAGCGGTGGCTTCCAGCCCCTCTATGTCTTCATACAGCCTTTCTACGGTACCGTATTTTTGAATCAGGGCAAAAGCTGTTTTTTCACCAATTCCCGCAACACCGGGGATATTATCGGAGCTGTCGCCCATCAGAGCCTTTGTTTCTACCAGTTGGGCAGGCTCCACGCCGTATTTTTCCTTTACGGCTTCGGGGGTCATGGGGATGTATTCTGCACCGCCTGCCCGGGTGGAGGCCAGTATGACGGTAACATTGTCGTTAACCAGCTGCAGGCTATCCCGGTCACCGGTAGCAAGAAGTATACTGTCTCCCTCAGATGCTCCTTTTTTTGCAACAGTTCCCAAAATATCGTCTGCTTCATAGCCTTCCATCTCCAAAATGGGGTAGCCCAGGCTGGTAATCAGCTCTTTCACCACAGGCAGCTGCTGGGCAAGCTCTGGGGGCATTCCTTTGCGCTGTGCCTTGTAGCCATCAAACATTTTGTGGCGGAAGGTGGGGGCCTTAAGGTCAAAAGCAAAAGCCACACAATCGGGCTTTTGGTCATCAATGAGCTTGAGTGTAATATTAAAAAATCCGTACACAGCGTTGGTAAAGCTGCCGTCCTTGGCGGTAAGCAGCTTAATGCCGTAAAAAGCACGGTTTAGAATACTGTTGGAATCAAAAACCAGTATTTTCATAGGGTTCTCCTCTCCTATAACGCAGCAGAAAAAGCCTTTGTTATCATAAAACAATAATAGAATTAGTATACCACAAATTTAATGGAGTGTCTTTTAATTTACGCAAAAAGCAGCAATCCTTTTATGAATATGCCCATAAAAGGATTGCTGCAAAGCTTTCTTTAAAATTTTTATTCTTCTACCTTGTATGCGTACTTGGCCATTTGTAGCAGAGTTTCAAACATGCGGGGGCTCTGACGCTCAAAAACAGCCAGCTCTACGTTCATAATGCGCTTATTTTTGGCAGCTGCCACAGGTTTATAAACTGTGCTTGCAATAATCTCTTCAGCGGTAATGGAGGTGTCGGCAAAAATAACATCCGGCTCCAAAGCCGCTACATCTTTTTTTAGGTACAGCCAGTCGCCATAAGGCTCTGCTTCGTTCTTTAAGCCTAACAAGTCAAAGAGCTTTTGTTCAAAGGTATCGCCGGTTGCCATGCCATAGCTCATTTCCCGCAGTAAAATAGCACGGATTTTCTTCTCATTTTGAGCATTGTAGGCGTTGCCATAGCCCTCCGCTTCATTGATAAGCTCTTTAAGACCATTTACAAAGTCTTTCCCCGTTTGGGCACCGGTAACATTACCCTCCATGGCTGTTGCCAGAGAGATGTAATTGTCATATACTCCCTCCAGAGTGTTGGAACGTGCCAGAATCAGCACAGGAATGTTCTTTTGCTGAAAGCGCACCAGGTCGCTTTCTACCAAGGGCACCGAGCTTACCACCAAATCAATGGGCCGGCGGTCGATGGCGGAAAAGTCCGGCTGCAAGGCCGTACCACAGCGTGTCTTGCTTTCTACCTCCTCCTTGGGGTAATTACAGTAGTCGCTGACACCAATGACGCGGCTGCCGTAGCCCAGCTCAAAGAGCAGCTCGGTGGTGGACGGAGTGAGGGAAAGCACCGCTTTGGGGGCTTCTTCTATCCGTTCATCTCCTATTTTAACAGGAAATTCTGCCACCGCAGATGACCCTGTGGCCTCGTCGTCACCCTCACTTTTGTCTTTATCCTCTTCGTCCTTGCCGCATGCCGCCATAGTAAACACCAAAGCAAGCACCAGTAGCAAGCTGGTCAGCTTTTTCAATAACATATTGTATAATCTCCTTATTATATGCAAATCGTATATAATTTCACTGTCTATTTTAGCTATGTACCGTTCTAGAGTAAACTCATAACTCTGCAAAAAAATATTTTCTTAAAAGTTGAGCTTACAGCCACACCCTGGACAATAGTCCGGTTTTTTCCCTCTTGTAGTAAGCTCCCTTTTGCAGTTTGGGCATCTGTAAAATAGAAAAGCTTGAAGGAGTCCACCTATCATGGCAATACATCCAACTACACCTAGCCACATGATAGTTGTTGTGAGAGAAAGAAACGCAAGTATTCCACCACCCAAAACTCCTGCATTTAGGATCATATAACTCTTTTTGTAATCCATTTTATTTTCTCCTGTAACTTTCCATTTATTGCTACAGCCGTCAGGAAGATGGATAACCCCTCTTTGCTAGCACTCACTTTCGTCTTTGGCATGGTGTACATCCTTTGAGTCTGCAATTTCACCCTGCAGGCTCACCGCTTCTTCAGCCAGACGCTTTACATCATCCATGGTTTGAATCTGCCCTGCCATGCGGCGAAGGGCTGCCGCCCCCCTTACTCCCGTAAGGTACCAGCCGCAGTGCTTGCGGGCTTCCCGCAGGGCAATATATTCACCCTTATACTCCACCATCTTGGCAATATGCCCAACCATAATCTCCATACGGCATTCAAAGTCCGGCGTTGGGGTGTAGCTGCCTGTTGTGAGCAGCTCCCTAATCTGACCAAAAAGCCACGGTGCACCCAAAGCTCCGCGTCCCACCATAATCAGGTCACACCCGGTATGCCTATAAAGCTCCAAAGCTTTTTCGGGGCTGTCCACATCACCGTTGCCAATAACAGGAACTTTAACGGCTTCCTTTACCTTTTTAATATAGTCCCAGTCGGCTGTGGGAGCATACATTTGTGCATGGGTACGGCCGTGTATGGTCACGGCATCTGCCCCGGCGGCTTCTGCCATTTGGGCAAATTCTATGCCGTTAATGGTTTTATCGTCCCATCCTTTGCGGAATTTTACTGTAACGGGTACCGAGGCTTCTGCCTTCACCTTACGGATAATTTCACCGGCAAGGTCGGGATGGCGCATCAATGCACAGCCGCCGCCGTTGCCTGCAATTTTTGGTGCAGGGCAGCCCATATTGATATCAATGATATCGGGGCCATATTCCATGCACAGG
Organism: Bacillota bacterium; assembly: GCA_023431215.1. Lineage (GTDB taxonomy): Bacteria > Bacillota > Clostridia > Oscillospirales > Ruminococcaceae > Angelakisella. The sequence goes on along the minus strand of JAEYXR010000071.1, from coordinate 35,124 downwards.
CTTACGGCTCTTGCCATATCATCGGGATTATCGCCAAACAGCTGCACAGCCGCCGGATGCTCACAAACGCCCAGATCCATCAGCTCGGCAGACTTTTTGCTGCCCATACCAAGACCCTTGGCACTTACCATCTCACTTACCATATAGGAGGCTCCAAAATCTTTGCATAGCTCCCGGAAGGCACGGTCAGCCACCCCGGCCATAGGGGCCAGGGCGGCTGTTTTTTCTATCATTACATTTCCTATTTTAATTGTGGTCATAATTCTCCTCGGGGGGTATCGTTGTCGTGTGGTTCTTTCTCCTCGTGGGGCTGGTCAACCGGTTCCTCCGGTTGCATTGTATCTTCTTCCTCCTCTTGAGGAAGCATTGAGCCATCCATGACTGCAGGCTGATTGGGCACATCTCCTTCGTACCAGCCCGGTATGCCTTCACGGGTGACCAAATAGTCTGCCTCGGGGCGCATACGGCGCATCACCAACAGGTAGCACAGTAAAAGAATCAGGCTGACCACCGAAATAATGGCACCAAACCACAGACCCGGAGGGGTGTATTCAAAACGAATGGTAGCACTGCCTGCAGGCACACGCACCGCCATAAAGCCAATATTTGCTTTTTCTACCAAAGCAGGCTCACCGTTGATAGTGGCTTTCCACCCCTTGTCATATGGCACGCTGAAAAACACCAGTCGGTCGCGGTCAAAGGAGGTGGTAGCCGTAAAGCCCTTGTCATCTATTTCAAAGCTCTGACAGGCCATGGCGCGACGCTCTTCCACATCTTGACTGCGGTCTTCGGAAGTTGTCAGCCAGCCTGTATCAATATATTCCAATATGTCCTGATGGCGCAAGATGGCATCCTCGTCTAAATATACAGCCCGCAGCATTGCACGAGACTTGTTTTCAGAGGACAAATACTCCATTTCCGAATCATCAAAGTACATCGTATAGGCAAAGCCCATGGGAATATAGTTTTGATTTTCATAGATGTTATAGCCAAGACGGTTGTCCACATAACTGTAACCGTCCATTGGGGCCTGGTCTTCTTCTGTTTCGGCAATATACAGCCAGCGAACCGAAAGCAGGTCACGCAGTGCAGGATATTGGGTCTCGGGTTTGGAGGAAACGTCACGCTTGACCCCCACCTCAGGATAAAACTCCATAATAGAGGCCGGAATAACGCTGTGGAAGCACTGGATGTTAGGCAGATTCCAATACATGCCAAGATTATCATTGCCCTTATAAATATCACTGCGGGCAAAGGTCTCCGATTCCATGGTCATCTGGTCACGGCCCGGCAGTGCCACCTGGGTAATCCAACGGTTGTTGTAATAGGTAGCCTTGCCAATGAGCATGCTGAAAAAGGTAAAGAGGAAGCAGCCCGCCAAAATAGAAGAAAAAAGAATTTCACGATAGCGGGGATGGCTGCGGTAGGCCCGAATGACCACCACTGCCACCAAGAAAAGCACCAGGGTGATGGCACCGGTTGCCAGAAACTTTTCGGCATACTTATACATGCCAAAGCTCCATTGGCCATCGTTATATTTGGGTGTAAGACCCACCATCACCAAAATAAGGATAATGACCATGCCCGTGGCGCGCATACCCTTCATCATCCAGCTGTCGCCATTGGCCTCACAGTCCTCCAGCGCCCGGGCAGTCGCCAGTACCATCAGCAGGGTGGGCATATAAAACCAGCGGGTATAATAGGAGTAATTCATCATGACAAACAGGTGGTTGAGCATAGGCACAAAGGCAAATACTGCACAGGTAATGAGCATGGTGCGTAGCCAGTCCCTTTTTTTGGCAAAGCAGTAAGCCAATACACCGGAAGCACTGAACAAAGGAATGTAAGCAGCCAGCGAGGACCACTGCGCCCCGTGATCGGGAAAGAAATTGTTAAGAGCAGGCATGTCCGGTGCAAAAAAGATGCTGTGGAGAATGCCAAGATATCGCTGGGGGTTGCTGTAGTACCAAAGGTTGTTGCCCAGCAGAACATTGTCGGAGGTGGTGCGGGGATTGCCCATAATAGCCAACACCGACGGCAAAAACGCAACCATGGCAAGCCCCATGCCCACCACAGCCTCAACCGCCAGGCAGCCAAACTTTCGTGGGGTGAGCTTCCACTCCGGCGAGGTGAGGCGCACAAAAAAGTAGAGGATGACAAAGACGACCTCACCGATGAAAAACCAATAGTTGACCACTGCGTTTACTGTAATGGCCAGAGCAAAATAGCCGTATTTGCGCTCGGTCATGGCCTTTTCCAGCCCTACCAGCAGCAGCGGAAAGAACACGATGGCCTCGTGGAAATGGTTAAAAAAGATGTTGTAAACTGAAAATCCGGAAAATGCGTAGAGCAGAGAGCAAAATACCGCGTAATCCTGATTTTTAACAAAACGGCGCAAAAACATATATCCTGTTACTGCGGCGCAGGCTGACTTTAACACCAGCAGCGGCGCCATCAAATAGGGCGTTGCCGCTGTGGGAAACAACAGGCTGATCCAACAAAACGGGCTAAACAGCAAATAAAAGCTGTAGGAGCCTAAAAAGTTGGCACCCAAATCGGTTTTCCAGCTCCACCAGATTTCACCGTTGTGAATGGCCTCGTTAGCCAACTGATAAAAGGGGATTTGCTGCACATTAAAGTCACCATAATATAGGAACAGCCCCTTGTCATAAACAACATAGGGCAAAAAGGCAGCGGTTGCCACCAAGAGTCCCAATAAAAAAACCTGACGATAACGTCTGCGAATCTCCTGCGGGGTTTCTGTCAAATTCATTCTCTCCCTTCGGGGGGTTATTTTGATACATCTTACATTACGACGGCAAATACTTTAATATTTGATTTTTTGATGAAAAAACCGGCGAAAGCATTTTGAGCCGCCTTAGAAATGATGCAAATTTGGTTTGTTCATTACAGGCAAACCCGGTTGCTATCAAAACCCTCAACACATACAAAAGATCAGAAAAGCCAGCATATAAAACTATCATGACCATACGTAGCTTATTATACCACATTTTCCCTATGATAAAACATGGTGGTTTGCCTTAAAAAGATTATTATATGCTAAAACCATCATTTTACCTGTATCAATTTTGATAAATTTGGGGCAGCCAATACTCTTGGCAATTGGCAGTTGCCGATTATTTATGACCGTGCTATGATAAGGTGAAGCTTTCTATTTCGACCAAAGGTTGATGTGCAAAAAGATAGAAATAAAGGAGATGTGTTTATGCCCCATAGCTTTTTTGCCATGCTGGGAAGAATGAAATATATTAACCGCTGGGGGCTGATGCGCAGTGTTGGCCGTGAAAATATCAGTGAGCATACTCTGGATGTTGCTTACATAACCCATGCCCTTTGCTCCATCCGCAACCGCAGCTTTGGCGGAAATCTGGATTGTGGAAAAGCTGTGCTGTACGCCATGTATCACGACTGCACCGAAATTCTCACGGGGGATATGCCCACCCCGGTCAAATATAAAAACGAAGTACTTACCGAGGCATACAAAGAGGTAGAGCACCAGGCAGCAGGACGACTCCTTTCCCGCTTGCCGGGGGAGCTGCTGCCCGATTTTGAACCATGGTTTACAATAGACCCGGAGTATGCACCCATTGTCAAAGCAGCGGACAAGCTGTCGGCGCTGATTAAGTGTATTGAGGAGCGCAAGATGGGCAACTGCGAGTTTGACCGAGCCTATGAAACCACTCTGAAAGCCCTGAGCCGCATGAATTTACCAGAGGTAGAAATCTTTGTGCGGGATTTTATTCCTGCATATAGCCTGACACTGGACGAACTGTAAAACCTTTTCCATAGTACACACCGCTTACTGCTTTACAAGCTTGTATTGACGATGACAGGCCACACTATCTTCTTTGTCTTTGTTAAAATAAGCATTACACACCTACAAGGGCTTTAGAACAATACGTTCTAAAGCCCTTGTTGTAGTTTTTGCTAGATTCATTTTTATACTGCTTATTTTTGCCAGCTTGCATGACCAAACCAGCGGGTTCCAAGGGGGGAGAACACTACGCCACTAAGTTGATAGTCGTACAAAACGGCATCGGGATAGAAATATAGAGGCACAACAACTGCATCCTTGGCAACCAGCAGGCCTTCTGCCTCATGAAGATAACTCATGCGCTGTGCACGTGCTGCATCTGCGGCAGCCTGTGCAGCCTTGGCTTCAGCTTCGGCTTTTTCTTCTTCCGTGGGTGTTTTTTCAGCCTGCTGTGTGCCGTCAGCGGGTTTGGTCGCTTCCGGTTCCTCTTTGGTTTCCTCAACCTTTTCTTCCACTGATTTTTCAGCGGGAATCTCTTCTCCGCTGTAGGCAGCGGCAATCAGCGCATCGAAACGGTCATTTTTGTAGCCGGCAAGGTTAAGGGTGCTGTTGCTGACCCATAAATCCAGCAATGCAAGTGGGTCGGTATGACCGGCCGCTGCAAAGCTGTAGCGTGCAACATCAAAATCTCCTTCGTTACGCGCTGTGGCATAGTCGTTCCAACTTACGGCCATAATCTCGGTTTTGATGCCAACGGAGGCCCACATAGCTTTAATGGCCTCTGCAATTTTTATGTTGCCTTCGGTGTCGGTGGTCAAAAACCGAATGGCAGACAACCCCTTGCCGTTTTCGTGTCCCGCTTCCTTTAGCAGTTCCTTGGCAATTTGCAGCTGCGGTGCGTATCCGGAGGCATAGGTGGTGCAATAGCTGCCGGCCTCGGTACGAAAATCCTGCCCCGACTTGCTGCCCGGTACACCTTCCGGCACCAGTGCACCTGCAGGTATGCTGCCGTCAGCCAAAACATCAGCGGCTAAGGTTGCCCGGTCAATAGAAAGGGAGAGCGCCTGACGCACCTGGGCATCTTTCACTGTTTCACTCTTGGTATTAAACATCAGTGCGTAGGCTCCCATTCGAGGCAGCACCTTATAAACACCCTTTTCCTTGGCTTCTTCTGCTTTCAGGAGTGAAAGAGTGTCCGCAAACTGCAGCTGCCCTTGTTCAAAGGCGGCATAGACAGCATCGGCATCGGCTGTAAGCACAAAATTCAATTCCGGCTGTGAAATGGCTTCAGCAGCACGGTATCTGTCATTTTGAATCATACGAATGCTTCCGTCGTGGGTCCACTGAGCCAGAGTATAGGCGCCGTTTCCAATGAGAGTTTTGCTGTCGTTGGTCCATGTTTCAGGGTGCTGGGTAACAACATCCTCTCTTAAGGGGAAGTAAACCGGCGAAGATGCGCACAGCTCTAAAAAGTATGGATAGTCACCCTCCAGGGTTACCTTTAGCGTGCTTTCATCCACAGCTTCTGCCTGCAAGGGGCTTTTGGCCTCAGCATCAGCTTTTTCATCCGCCGCCGCTTCTCCCTTTTTCATGGCGCGAGCCCCTTTGATTGGGTAAAGCTGATACGCCTCGGGAGATTCCGTTGCCGGATTTAAGGCACGCTCCCAGGCATAAACAAAGTCTTTGGCCTCTACAGCCTGTCCATCACTCCAGCGTGCGGCTTCGTCCAAGGTAAATGTAATAACCGGCAAGCCCTCGTCGTTCTTGGTTATTTCCCAGCTTTTTGCCGCACCGGGAACTACCTCGCCGTTTTCGTTAAGGGTGGTCAAACCCTCAAACAGATGGCTGATATAGGTGGCTGTGTCCGGATCTTGGCAAAACGTAGGGTCAAGGGTCAGAGGCTCTGCCCCCAGCTGAATATTCAAAGCCTCTGCTTTGGCAGGCAGGATGCTCTCTTGTACCGGTTGTTTTGCACAACCGCACAGCAAAGCCAGCGACGCCGCCAACAGCAGCGCTACGGTTCGTTTCATCAATGGTCCTCCTTAGATTGGGCATAAACTTCATTACCCACTAAAATCTGTTCTTTGCAACATGGCAGCCGGGGCAATACTTTTATCACAAAAACTTTCTTGCCGGACAACTCATTGTACAAAGCTCAATGCTTCTATTTTACTGAAAAATTTAGTAATTTAAAAGTCAAATTTTAAAAAAAGAGACAAAAATTAGAATGTTATGATAAAAACAGCTGGCCAAGGGTTACAATCAGCCGTTTTGCACCCAAAGAAAAATTTTGCCAGTCCTTTTTTAGAAAGTATTATTCTACTTTTTTCAACCAGTTCACACTCTTGCATATTTTTTTCGGTATACTGATAAAAAGCTCAGTTTTTCGGCTAAAGCACCCGCTTTTACATTGAACCAAGCCCTTTTTTGGAGTATACTTGAAAAGTATGGATTTTTATAGGGCAGTATTTTGTAACTGAAAGTATCCTGTTGCTCTGGCGTTAAATACATCGCTTCATATTTTTCGGCTTTGCCTTGGTTAATTGCTGCGGCGCTGCCTCAACCGGAAGGAGTTTGTTTCCACATTGGAGATTTATTTAGATAACAGCGCTACCACACGGGTTTCCCCCGAGGTGGCTCAAACTGTTTGCAACATGATGACCGAAGAATTCGGCAACCCCTCATCCCTGCACCGCAAGGGCTTTTTGGCAGAGCGTGCCGTAGCAGATGCTCGACAGACCATGGCGTCCATCTTGGGGGTTCAGCCCACTGAGGTGGTTTTTACCTCCAGCGGCAGTGAATCCAACAGTCTGGCTGTTGTGGGTGCTGCTCTTTCCGCAAGGCACAGCGGCAAAAAAATTGTCACCACCGCCATCGAGCACAGCTCGGTGATGGCCTGCGGCAAGCACCTGGAAAGTCTGGGATATCAGGTAACCTATGTAGCGCCCCGCAGTGACGGCTCGGTGGACCCTCAGGCCATTGCCGATGCGGTAGACAATCAAACCACGCTGGTGTCGGTGATGCATGTGAACAGTGAAACCGGTGCCATCAATGATCTGGAAACCATTGCGTGGGCTGTAAAGGATAAAAACCCCAAAGCCTTGGTGCACAGTGATTGTGTCCAGAGCTTTTGCAAACTCCCCGTAACCCCCAAAAGCTGGAATGTGGACATGATTTCTGCCTGTGCTCATAAAATACACGGTCCCAAGGGCGTTGCGCTGCTGTATGCAGCCAAGGGCGTTCGCCTGACCCCCCTTACCTTTGGCTCTGCACAGGAAAAAGGACTGCACCCAGGCACTGAGAATGTCCCGGGAATCTGCGGCTTTGCCGAAGCTGCTGCGCAAATGTGGCGCTCCCGCAAAGAGAACACCGCGCTTTTCCGCCAGCTTAGCGGTCATCTCAAAGAAAATATCTGCCAATTGGAGGGGGTTTGCATCAATTCACCCCAAAATGGTGCACCTTATATTGTAAACCTTTCTGCCCAAGGTATTCGCTCCGAGGTGTTTATCCATTATCTTGAGCAGTTTGGCATCTATGTTTCCAGCGGATCGGCCTGTTCCAAGGGAGCAAAAAGCCATGTTCTTTCTGCCATGGAGCTTTCCCCTAAGGCCATTGACAGTGCTTTGCGGGTAAGCCTTTGCCGCTATAACACCATAGAAGAAATTGATGAATTTTGTGCGCGGTTGCGTCAGGGCATGCAGGAAATTGCCCGTAGCAACTAAGGATTTTTATTCAGGGGTTTGCCACCCAATGGGCATTAAGAAAATTTTGGCCTGTATGCAATAACTGCCGGCTTTTGTTCGTACTATTACTATGTGATTTTTTAGAGGAGAACACAGGAATTTATGAAAGAGCTTATCTTGGTAAAATGCGGTGAAATTGCCCTTAAGGGACTGAATCGTCACAGCTTTGAGGATGTGATGATAAAAAATATGCGCCGCCGTTTGGTAGACTTGGGAGATTTTAAAATTTGGAAAAGCCAGTCCACCATTTATGTACAGCCTCTGGATGAAGAGGCCGATATTCCTTTGGTCCTTGAGCGTCTTCAGACCGTGTTTGGCATTGTGGCATTATGCCGCTCCGCCATTGTAGAAAAAGATTTTGCCGATATTCAGCAAAAGTCGGTGGAGTATCTGGCTCCCCAACTGCGCCGCGCCCGCACCTTTAAGGTAAATGCCAAACGCAGTGACAAAAGCTTCCCCATGGGTTCCCCCGAGATTTGCCGTGAGTTGGGTGCAACCCTGCTGCGTGCTTTTCCCCACCTAAAAGTGGATGTCAACGATCCTCAGGTTACCGTTACGGTAGAGGTTCGTGAGTTTGCCGCTTATGTGCATGTAGACCAGCTCCCCGGTGCAGGCGGTATTCCCGTGGGCACCGGCGGCAAGGCTGCTTTGCTACTTTCCGGCGGCATTGACAGCCCTGTGGCAGGCTATATGATTGCCAAGCGTGGTTTGGAGCTGTGTGCGGTGCATTTTGCAAGCCCCCCCTATACCAGTGACCGTGCCCGCCAAAAGGTAATTACCCTTGCAGAAAAACTGCTGCCTTATACCGGCAAGATCAGATTGTTTGTGGTACCCTTTACCCATATCCAAGAGATTATCAAAGACAAATGCCCCGAGGATTACTTTACTCTTATTATGCGCCGTGTCATGATGCGCATTGCCGAGGGCATCGCCCTGCGGGAAGGCTGCGGCGGCCTTGTCACTGGTGAAAGCGTCGGGCAGGTTGCCAGCCAAACCCTGCAGGCAATTGGCTGTACCGATATTGTCACCACCCTGCCTGTTTTGCGTCCTGTCATTGGCATGGATAAAGAAGAGATTATTGCCATTGCGCGAAAGATAGATACCTTTGAAACTGCCATTCTTCCCTACGAGGACTGCTGCACCGTCTTTACACCCCGTCATCCCAAAACCAAACCAAAGCTGGATGCTGTTGCAGCAGTAGAAAACGAGATGGCTCTGGATCCGGCTTTGATTCAGCAGGCAATTGACGAAGCAGAGCTTTTGGTGCTTTCTCCTAACTATGGCAAACAGTTTTAATATCATGTGTGCCTAAAGAGTTATAGCGATTATAACTTGTCTCCTTTGTTTACAAGTCTTTGGCAAAACACTTTATTTGCCCGGGCTTTTTAATAGATTGTGCAGCATACGCTTTTTCAAATGCTGCCCTATGAAATTATTCTGACTTTAAAGGATGTGTTTGCCATAAATGCAGAACTCATTGCTGTTGGAGCCGAAAACTACCAGTCCTTCTTTGAGGCATCTTCACAGTATTTAAGCGGTGAACTTGGTGCTTTGGGTGTAAGCTGCAGCGGCTATATCCAGGCAGGTACCAGTTCTGACCATCTTTTTGCCATTGTTCGGGATTCTGCCCGGCAAAACAGCGTGGTGGTGCTTTTGTGCAGCCCTGAAGCTGCTTCTGCCGCCACCGTTGCCAACGTTCTGAGCCAGGGTCTTGGTCTTACCTTGCGGCAGGATACCCAGGCGGCTGCCATGGTGCGTGCCTATGCTGCAAAAACCGGCAAGGTGCTTACAGAGACAGATATTACTGCCTTCTCTACTTTTCCTCAGGGTGCAGTGCCGTTGTATAATCACAATGGTCTGATCCAAGGCTATGCAATATCTGCTAAAAAGCAATTGATGCTGGTAATGCCCTCCACGCCCAGTGAGCTTGCCACCACCTTCAGCGGTAAAGTACGGGAGCTTTTTGAACCCTACCGCATACAGGCAGCCCCTCAGCAGGGAGGCGCCGCCGTGGCCACAGCGCACGCAGCAACAGCCGTATCTGCCCATGTAAGCACCGCTCAGCGTATTCTGCGTGCTGCTCAACTGGGTGAAGAGCTGATTCCAAAGCTGTTGCAGCCTTTGGCAGGGCACAAAAACCCCCGCATTCGCCTAAGGGGCAACCGTGGAGACTACGAGATTTTGGTGGAAACCATAGGCAGCACTAAAAATGAAGCCGAAGCCATTTGCCAGGATGCGGTAGACCAGATTCGCCGCCTTTTGGGTGTGTACTTATACAGCGAAAACGACCAGCCTATGGAGCGTGCCGCCCGCGATGAGTTGTTACGCCACAATATGACCATAGCAGTAGCCGAATCCGGTACAGGTGGACACCTGGCACAACTGTTGACAAAGGCAGACCCCACCGGACGTCTGGTGCAATATGCTGTAATTGCTGCCAATCATCAGGCAAAGCACGAAAAACTGGGTATCTCTGAAAAGTTTTTGTCCTCCTGCGGGGGCGTAAGCCGCCAAACCGCAGCAGCCATGGCACTGGGCGCTTGTAAGCAGGGGCAGACAAAGCTGGGCCTTGCTATTACCGGCACATTAGAAGAAAAAAGTGGTGCACGCAGCAAAATCAAACCCGGCACCATTCATGTTGCACTCACTGATGGAGAACACGTCTGGGTGCGTACCATGCAGCTGGATGCCGGCAGCGACAAAGAGGATATGCGCTCCCTTGCGGTTTTACAGGCAATGAATATGGCCCGGCTGTACGGGCTGCACTATCCTCAGGTTATGCCGGGCGGCATGACACCCCAGGAAGCCACTACGTCGGGAGGCCAAAAGCAAAGCTTTATGGCAGGAATACTCCCAACCAATAAAAGCAAAGGAAGCACCGGCTCGGCAGTTGCCGTCCGGAAAAAGGAAACTGAAACTATGAATCTTTTTCAAAAGATTAGGGCCGGGAAGCTGGATAAAAACGACTGGATCAGGATTGGCGTTTTAGCGCTGTGTGTGGTGGTATTTATTGGCTGCCTGGTTTATATCGGCAGCGTTTATATGGAATCTCATACCAATGCAAAGCTGAACGAAGATTTAACCTCTTTGTTTGAAAAAGAGGTAGACCCTGATGAAGTAGAAGGCTATCCGGCAGGCTACCTTGCCAAGTTTGCATCTCTTTATGCACAAAATCAGGATGTGGCAGGCTGGATTAAAATTGAAAACACCAAGGTAAACTATGTTGTCGTACAAACGGACAACAATGAGTTTTACGAGCGGCGGGACTTCAGCAAGGCCGATAACCAGCACGGTGTTCCGTTTGTAGACTTTCGTGTAGCCCAGCGTGAACCCAGCACCAATACCGTTATTTACGCCCATAATATGAACGACGGACAGATGTTTGGTGAGCTGCTAAATTACAAATCTCTTGCCTACTATCGTGAGCACCCGCTGATTTCTTATGACAGCGTCTATTATGAGGGCCAGTATAAAATCTTTGGCGTAGTCGTCTGCAAGAAGGATGACCCCGATTTTAGCTACCATAATTTTATTGAGCCCACTACAGATGCCGAGATGAAAGACTTTGTCGGTAAAGTTCGGGAGCGTTCTATTCTTAACACCAAGGTAGATGTGGTACCCGGTGACAAGCTTTTGACCCTTTCTACCTGTGACTACACCTTTAAGAGCAACACCGGCGACCGTATTGCCCGCTTTGTTGTATTTGCCCGCAAGGTTCGCGATGGTGAAAGCACACAAGTGGATACCGCAGGCGCCACCATCAACACCAACCCTGTTATGCCTCAGGAATGGTATGACAAGCTGGCAAAAGACCAGGAGGCCGAGCGTGCACAGCAGGCCGCACAGGAAGCTGCCGCCGCTTTGGAAAAATGGTTGACCGAAGATGAAAAAGCCAACCTTTCCGCCGAGGAAAAGAAGCTGATTGCCGAAAGACGCCAGGCAGATGCCAAAAAGTATTTAACCTATGACGAGCAAGAAGACGGCTATTTAAATCTGAAAGAAAAAATATATCTCATTGATGAACGTAAAACAGACTTTTCCCTGCTGCTTTATTCCGACGAGCAAGGTTTGAGCCTGAATAAACGAATCAATCTTGTTGCTGAACGCAAGGACGAAGCCCTTAAGTATCTCACCAGCTCTGAGTTGTATTCTCTGGGGTCCTATGACAAGGTGCTCAAGGCCATTGAGGAGAAAAAAGCAGCTTCCCAGTCTTACGCCAAGTGGCTCACCGCTTCCGAAATTGCTTCTATGAGTGATTCTCAAAAGCAGTCGCTGATGGCACAGCGTAAGAAACAGGCGCAGGATGCAGGCCTGACCGAAGCTGAAATTGCCGCTGCAAAGGACTGGGCAGAAATTCAGCAGCTCATTGCCACCAAGGGTGAGAAAACCCAGTTTGTTGCGGCCAATGCCCCTTATCTTAACAGCAGCGAAAGCTCTAAAACCCTCACCGAGCTAAAAGCATTGGTGTCCGAACGTAAGGCAATTGCCGCCGAGGCCGGCCTAACCGAAGCTGAAATTAAAGCCTGCAAAAACTGGGATGCATTGAAAAAGGTGATTGACAATAAAACGGCAGCCCAAAAGGCAGATTTTATTGCGGCCAATGCCCCTTACCTTAACAGCAGCGAAAGCTCAAAATCTTTGTCTGACTTAAAGGTTTTGGTAAATGAACGTAAGGCACAGGCCACTGCAGTGGGACTTACCGAGGCTGAAATAAAGGCCTGCAAAAACTGGGATGCTCTTCAGGCGGCAATTAAAACCAAGGTAGAGCAAGCCAATGCTGCCGCCGCTGCCGAAAAGGCTGCCAAGGATGCGTTCCTTGCCGACAGGTATAAGATGAAGTTTATCAGCATTGATACTGCAGCCGCCACCAGCAAGCAGCTGGAGGAAAACTTTAAAAAGAACGAGGCATATGCACTGAGCAAACTTACCTCCGATGAAATTGCAAGCTGCTCCAGCTGGACTCAAATTCAAAAGCTAATGAAAGACAAAGAAGCTGCTTCCTCCAGTTCTTCTTCCCAAAGCTCCAGCTCTTCCATCTCCTCCTCTTCCTCCAGTTCCTCCTCCTCTTCCTCCAGCAGCTCCAGCGAGGCACCACCACCTTCCAGCAGCTCCTCTGGGAGCAGCTCCGGCAGTTCCTCCGACGGAGGCACTTCCTCAAATGAACCCTCCGCTGATTCTACTTCTCAAAACAGCAGCTCTACCTAAGACTTAAGCTCCGCTGACTTTTCACAAACAGAAAAATCTGTTATTAATAAAAAGCGGTGTGTATCACACCGCTTTTTATTAAAGCCCAGTATCCGGTAACCTATTTGGCTTTGGCAGTCACATAAAGTGCAGCCACATACAGATACAAATCGTCCACAATTAAGTCTATTCCATTTGTACATAAGCCTGCATTGCCTCTTTTATAGTATGGGCACAACACGTTTTTACAGCTTGGCCGATAAAGTGGGAGATGAGTAAATGAAGCGAAAAACCCGTAAATATCTGAGCAGAACACTGATTGCCCTGGGACTTGTTCTTGCAGTTATTGGTATTGGTTATGAGGCTACCAGCTATCCCTGGAGGCTGGTATGGCAGCGCATGGGCTTTGAGGTCACCCAAGAGCTGCCTGACCCGGAGCCTTTAGAAAACGCCGTACTCATTGACCCTGCCGATATTCAGCCTCAGCTGGTGCCCTCTGACAGCTTGCCGCTAAACGGTGACCTGCTGGCTCCTTTGCCCAACATTCAGCTAAACCAGCTGGGTACATTTAAGCTGCCAAAGCTGGGCATCAGTGAAAACCTTGTGGAAGGCACCGGACACGAGCTGATGTATGGGGTTGGGCATATGGCGGGCACCGCCTACCCCGGGCAGGAGGGCAACTGCGTAATTGCCGGCCACCGCAACGCCATGCGCATGCACCCTTTTCGCCATTTGGACAAGGTATCGACGGGCGATGAGGTAATTATTGAAGATATCAACAATCAATATACCTATGAAATTTACAAAACCCAGATTGTTGGGCCGGGAGATTCCTGGGTATGTCAGCTGCAGGAGGGGGAGACCCATATGCTGACTTTGGTAACCTGTACACCTGTCATCTCTTACACTCACCGTATGATTCTTTGGGGAAGATTGGTGGATACCGTAGAAAAGCAAGGTGTTTAATTAGCAAATTGGGTATTCTATTCTGACAAAAGGAGGACCTTTGCCTATGAAACAGACAAAAGTTATCTTATCACTTTTGCTGGCAGTGGTGCTGACATTTTCCTTGGCAGCCTGTGGCAAATCCGGCGATGTTACCAGTATCTTTGAAGACCTGTTGGCCAAAGACTACGAGGTTTATTATACATTTTATTCCAGAGGACTACCTTTGGACGATACCACCCCTCCTGTTAGAGGGAGCTATTTGCCGGTAAACTCTAAAGAATATAAAAAACTTTCCGACCTAAAAAAGCAGCTGCAGGGTACCTATCACGATGAAGGCATTATCCAGCGTTATCTTAACCTCAGCGACGGCTCAGGCCATGACTTATTTACCGACATTGACGGAAAGCTGCATCAAAGCACTCTGGGTGATATGCAGATGCTTCGCTTTGAAGAAGTTTAGGGCACCCTTACCCTGGTTGAAGAAAGTAAAAATTATGCCACCTTTACCTTTCAGGAGCAAAGCCTGGACGGCTCTCTTTACCAGTGTAACATGTCTATGACACACACCTCAAAAGGCTGGCGGCTGGATGCACCCCGCAAGGATGCCGCCCGCACATTGGTACGTGAAGGTTCTGATGAAGATACTTTACCAAAAACCGCAAGCGTGAGAGATGTTGCAGACGACTTTTTAGCAGCGCTGAAAAACGGAGACACTGCTGCCCTGGAAAAGCTATCCAACGCCCCCGAAGGTATTTACAACGGCTGGTCCGCAATTTCTGTAACAGAGGCTTCTATTACCCAGGCACTGGAGGAAGCCGACAGCTACGGCCGTTATCTCATTGACCTAAATGTATCCAACGGTGCTGGAATTTTGCCGGATGGCCAAACCTCTTTTATCATGGAGGTTGGCTTTTATGACTACAGCGAATTTGTAAGTGTATATTATTTTAAACCGGCTGAGCCAATGCCTTACAGCCGTCTTCCTTACGAAGAGCGTACTGACCCCGCCTGCGAATCGGTCATGCAGTTTATTAACTTCTTTGGTTTGATAGAGTTTCAATCCACTGCTGACCTGCCCAGCGAAGTAATTGCCGAATACTGCCTTGCGGACCTTGTCAGTGATATGAGTTTTGAAGAAGCTATGGAGGGGGTTTCTCCTAAAAAGCTGGCCGAAAAAGCCGAGAAGTTATTTGGTATTCAGGATTTTAGTGCTGTGGATACAGCTTTTTATAATGCTGACACCAACACCTATATGACTATTGGGAGAGGCGGTTATCAGGTTAACTACCTGCTTTGGGGCAGCACTCCACAGGAAGATGATACGGTAACCATATCGGTTTCGGCCTATTCCGACCCACTCCAGTATCAGAAAGAACGTACCTTTACCTACGCATTACAGACAAACAGTGATGATTCTGTCCAATTTATTTCAGCGGTACGCAGCTAATATATCTAATGGTTTGCCACAGCCGTACCATTTTTTTTTAGTCAGAGCTATTACTGTGTTTTATATGACAACAAAACCGGCGCAAGAAAGATGTTACCATCAACCTTGCGCCGGTTTTTATATATAACAAGCTTTTGTTTCTGCCGCTTTTCCACCAAAAAAGAAAAGCCTGCAGTTTAAAGCTTGCTTGTGCATTGGGACGAAAGTACTCCGGGCGTATCTCATCCTGCACATTGTTTTTTACTTTTACAACAATACAGCGGCAAAGCTCCGACCTGAGCCTGCCGCTGCACTGCTTGAGGTGTGTGTTTTTTGAGGAGGGTAGTATTGTACCGGAAGGTGTGTGTTCTTCCTTGGTACAATTTTATTATAACATCTGCCACTTTTTAGTTGTTAATGTGCTATGAACAATCGAATAACCTTTTGTGAAAAACATATGTTTGCTTTTTTAAATAGTATGTGCTATAATAAGTACAAACTATAGGTCATCGTTGTTGCATTGCGTTTTTTATAAAGTTTTATGTAGTTGTTACACTGTTCTTTTAAAAAATTTGTTTTTTTATTTATCCCAAAACAATATTTTTATCGCTATTTATTTCTGCCAGAGGACAAATTGCAAAAATAATATTAGGGCAAGGCATTATGATCTTTCGCCCAAGAAGGAGGTACTTATGCCGGAAATCAGTCAAAAAGCACAACAGGTATTGGAATACATCAAGGAACGTATTGAGGAGGGTTTCCCCCCATCTGTACGTGAAATTTGCAGTCAGCTGGGTATTAAATCTACCTCTACTGCCCATAAATATCTTACCGAGCTGCAGGAAAATGGACTTATTGAAAAGGGTGATAAGCTTAACCGGGCCATTCGCCTGCCCCAAGACCGCAGCCGTAGTCTTCGGGTTCCACTTCTGGGTACGGTTACGGCCGGTATGCCCATTTTAGCAGTGGAGCAAATTGAAGACTATATTCCTTATCGCTCCGACACCTTGGCCGCTGCCGATCTTTTTGCGCTGCATGTTCGGGGCGACAGTATGATTAATGCCGGTATTTTGGACGGCGACATTATTATTGTGCGTAAAACCCCAACAGCATCCAATGGTGAAATTGTTGTGGCCCTAATTGAAGATGAAGCAACTGTCAAGCGTTTTTATAAGGAAAACGGGCATTACCGCCTGCAGCCCGAAAATGATACCATGGAGCCTATTTATGCCGATGAGGTATCTATTTTAGGCAAGGTGATTGCCCTTTATCGAGAATTTGACTAAACCTTTTAATTACGGATAATTACCGTGCCTTGGGAAATACTTCTTGTAACATTTCTTTTATCTTACAAGGAGGATACCGTTATGGCACAAAACAAAAGCCTGGAGGGAACCAAGACACAGGCAAATTTGATGGCTGCATTTGCCGGAGAGTCTCAGGCAAGAAACAAATATACCTATTATGGCGCACAGGCCCGCAAAGAAGGCTACCAGCAAATCGGTGATATTTTTGATATAACTGCGTCCAATGAAGAGGCACATGCTAAAATTTGGTTTAAACTGCTGCACAATGAAGAAATTCCCACCACAACGGAAAATTTGGCAGACGCCGCTGCCGGCGAGCACTACGAGTGGACTCAGATGTATGCCAATTTTGCACAGGAAGCCCGGGAAGAGGGCTTTGAACGTATTGCCTTTTTGTTTGATTCTGTTGCTAAAATTGAGCACGAGCACGAAGAACGTTTTCAAACCTTCTTGGAAGCCGTTAAGAGTTCTACCGTGTTTAATAAAGGAGCCCAGACCGTATGGATCTGCCGCAACTGTGGTCATATTCATATTGGGGCCCAGCCACCAGAATATTGTCCCGTCTGTTCGCACCCCAGAGCCTATTTTGAGGTAAAAGCCAATAATTATTAATCGCATTATTTCTTTTTAGCATACTTTAGTTGCAATCACATTATTTTATCATAAACCGCCTTTACGGGCGGTTTTTGTTTTTTATAGCTGGTTCCTCCAAGCAGATAAAATCCACCTTACAATCCTTCAGAGTTTTATTGATTTTGACCCACATTGTGCTATACTGGAAATAAATGTATTCTTCTGACCGGAGGTGCAAACTGTTCATGCCTTTATTACAGGATAAGGATATGTGTCCATGTTGCTTTTTGCCAATGGAGCATAGCGACAAATGCTTACACTGCGGTTACACAGAAAACTCATATCAAACTATGGCGGGCTGCCTGGAACAGGGTACTATTTTACTTGGTCGCTATCTTGTGGGAGGAGTTTTGGGCAGAGGTGGATTTGGTGTAACCTACCTTGCCTATGACCTGCAGGAAGAAAGCAGAGTTGCCATCAAGGAGTACCTACCCGATACTCTGGCATACCGTATCCCCGGTAATACTCAGGTTATGACTTACTCTGGTGACGAAAAACAGGAAAGTTTTCGCCTTGGATCAGAAAAATTTTACGAAGAGGCCCAAATGATAGCCCGGTTCAGCGGGCATCCCAATATTATTCGTGTTCAAAAGTTTTTTTATGAAAATGAAACGGCATATTTTGTTATGGAATATCTTGAGGGCTGCGATTTGCGCCAATATGTGGAGCAGCAAGGTGGCACACTTGGATATGAAGAAGCTGTTTCTCTTTTGGTGCCTATTTTAGAAGCTCTGGTGCTTATTCACAGCGTAGATATTCTGCATCGAGATATTTCTCCCGATAATATTTATATTACAAAAAGCGGTGTTGCTAAACTTCTGGATTTTGGCTCGGCCAGGCAAGTGCTTCGGGAGCAGTCTAAAAGCCTTTCTGTCATTTTAAAGCCCGGTTTTGCTCCCGTAGAGCAATACCAGAGCCACGGCAACCAAGGCCCTTGGACTGACCTGTATGCTTTTAGTGCTACCCTTTATTATTGTCTTACCGGCCAACTGCCCGCCGCCGCCATGGATAGAGTAGAGCAGGAAACGCTGCTGCCACCAAGCAGCTTTCACGCCAATTTACCCAAGGGTATTGATAAACTAATGAGTAAGGCACTGGCTCTGCGCGCAGTAAACCGCTACCAAACTGCGGCAGAGTTGAGGTCTGATTTACTGAAACTTGCAGCACCTGCTCAAGCAAACGGCCAACTATCATCTCTGCCCAAAACCACCTTGACACCACAGGAGTCTCATACCACTGTTACTGTTCTTCAAAATTGCAAAGCTTATGTACTAAACCATAGCAAGCAGCTCTTTATGGTTGGTGCATTGGTGTCTTTGGCGGTTATTATTTTAGCGGTACTTCCTAAGCAAGATAATGATTTTGCAAAAACACCAGTATATAATGGTAGCACATCTTACCCCGGTGTGGTCTCACCAGACCCCAAACCCGTGCCCTCTGAGGAAATCATGCATAATCAAACGGCCAATGTCAATAACGAGGGATTTATGACTGCAATGGACGGCTATATTTATTATTCGGGAGGCAAAAACCTGAAAAATATTTACCGTATGAAAGCAGACTGCACCCAGGCAGAGCTACTTGAAACCATAGAGGATTACAAAGAACCATACATCACCAGACTTACTGCCTACAACGGCAAGCTGTATTTTTCTGCCAGTAACCGTGCAAGTGTCAATGACCAAAATGTGAAAAAGATCATGTGCATTGATGGTGACGGCAGCAGCCTAAATGTTGTAGCCACCACCAACAGTGTCTATTATTATTTCTGGATCTACAATAATATGATATACACCGGGACTCCCGGTACTGCGTTTAATGCTATTCCCTTTGGCAGATGCAATCTGGATGGCTCCGGCTACGCAGAAATTAATCTGGATGGCAATATGGAAGCTACCTTTATGCTGAATTTTTATAAAGACCGTATCTACTATATTGAATCTGATGGCATTTATACATCCGATACCGATGGTAATCGTTTTGCTACTATAAAAACGGTAAGTGGCAATGAAGACTTTTGGTACCGTCAGTTAATTCTGGATCAACACTTATATTTTGAAAGAAGAGATTATGATACTAAGATTCTTTATCTTATGCGTATGGATTTAGAGACCAATGAGATAGAAGAAGTCAATCAAACCCCCTTTGGCCAGACATTCCCCGGGGATGTGGCTCAAAGAAGCACCCGCTTTAACGTATACGGGAGTAACATTATTGTCAAAACCCACGAGATGGATGATGAAAATGAAATTATCAGACTACAACTGATTAGTCCGGACGGAAAAATACCTCCTAAAACCTTGGCTACACTGCCGGCACAAGGCCAGTATGGCAATTTGGCAGACGGTGGACTCTATGTGTTCAATGACTCTGCGTACATACGAGTCTACTGGGAAAACGGTGAAAATGATATCCTGCGTATCCCTCTGGACGGCAGCGGCACTGCAGAATACATCCCTATGCCAGAGGTTTAGGGGTATCAGGAGGATGGTAATCAATGAAGCAATGTGAAAAAGGGCACTACTTTGATGAAACCAAAAGCGCTGCCTGCCCCTACTGCCAAGGTATCAGTCAAACCCGCCCTCTGGCAGGAATCCCCCCCACTTCTGTGCAAAAAGAAACTTCTTTTCCACATACCGCACCACAGAATACGTTTCCACACACTGCACCGGTTGGTGTACCCCTCCCTACCACATCACCTGCCGCCTCCCAAAATATTCCGCCTACTTTGCCAATCCACCAGTTAAACGCTACCATACCCTTGTATCTACAAGAAAACGGTATTTTGCCAACCTTGGGCTGGATGGTGTGTATCAAGGGTAAAAAAAGAGGTAAGGATTACCGCATTGCCGTTGACCGTTGTTACATAGGCAGGTCTGATAGCAATGATATTGCGTTGGGACACGAGCTGGAGCTTCACCGTGACAGCTATTTTGTGGTTGCCTATAACCGTAATAACCGGAGCTTTTGGCTGGATGCCACCCAGTGCCGAGACAATATTTTTGTCAATGGAGCTCTCGTTACCGCAGGGTTACAGTTAAAGAGTTATGACAAGCTGCAAATTGGTGCAACAGAATTTTTGTTTATCCCTTTTTGCAGTGACAGCTTTGGTTGGGAATAGGCGGTGCTTACATTGGAAAACAGCAGAGGTAACGCACAAATTACAGGCTGCCGTTTGGACCAGCAGGATGCTTTTGGCTGGACGCCCCAACGTGAAGATAACCTGACCCTTGCTGTCATTGCTGATGGCATGGGAGGATTAAAAAATGGTGCTTTGGCCGCACAAACTATAGTAAGTACCATACTCAACGGTTTGCCGGCAGCCCTAACACCAGAGCAGATACCCATCACACTGGAGCAGCTTACCGATGCCGCTGACAGGCTTATCCATGATAAGCTCCCCGGTAGCGGTTCTACCGTTTGTATCTTGGCTGTTCTGCAGAATAAAATGTGGTGGGCCACCGTAGGCGACAGTATGATGTCACTTTATAGAAACGGTAAGCTGTACAAAATCAACCGGTTTCACGATGCTCAGACAAAAGCACTTCGCCACAGCTTACGAACCGGCAAGTCAGCTGTTTACACCCAAGCCCAAGGGTTAACCTCTTATTTGGGCATGGGGGGGCTAGCAAGTATGGAGCTTGCCCATACCGGATTTATATTGCAGCCAGGCGATTGTATCATGCTTTGCACCGATGGCGTATATCGAACCTTAACCGAGCAGTTTTTACAAGAGGCACTAAGGCTTCCGGCGCAGCAATCTGCCGATATCATGATAGAGGAAATTGCACATGCCGGTCTTTCAGATCAAGACAATGCAACGGTTCTTGTTTATCACTTTGACGAAAAGAGGTAGAAACAATGAAAAAGAAAGTGCTTAAAATTCTTTCTCTGATGCTCCTTTCGGTTATACTGCTTTATCCTCAGGCCGCCATTGCAGCAGACAGCGCCAGAAACGCCATAGATGGAGTAGTAATGGTGGCAAGCTCCGGCGGCACAGGGTCAGGGTTTGCCATTGGCGAAAAAGGAAAGCCCGTAAGTTTTATTGTCACCAATTATCATGTAATCGCAGATAATTATGAAGCCGGGAACAAAACCGCTCGGGTTTATTTTTCTGCTGCTGCTAACCGTTTTATGGATGCTCAAATTTTTTGGGTGGATGACAAAAAAGACCTTGCAGTTCTTAGGCTGCCGGAAGCAACCACAGAGCGCAAAGCCCTGGAACTGTGTCTTTCTGAAAATGTAGATATCAGCAACACCTTTTATGCTCTTGGTTACCCCGGCATCTCCTCTGCCCTCAACGACTATATGAAGTATGATACCTCGGACATTACTGTTACAAGGGGAGGCATTGCCCGTAAAGCCAGAGTTGATGAAGTAGACTGTTATCATCTTGACCTTACCATCAACGGCGGAAACTCCGGCGGTCCCTTGGTGGACGAAAAGGGACGTGTGGTGGGTATCAATACCTTTTCTGTCAGTAAAGGCAGCGCCCAAGCCAACTATGCCGTTGTAATTGACGAACTGGTTTACAGCGTTGATTCCCGTGTTATCCCTATGACCATCTCCGAAGAGGGGCTATCCCCTGCTGTAATTATCATCGTTGTGGCGGCTGTTGCAGCAGCAGCGGCGGTAATCCTTATATTAAAGCGCAAAGGCTCCGGCACCGGTTCTTCTTTGAAAAAATCTACTTCTGCTCATACCACTATATGTACCTTATCTGTACTTGGCACAGGCGGCGTGCAGGACGGAAAGCGGTTTGCTCCAGCACCAGAGCTTCGTATGGGACGTAACCCGCAATCCTGCAATGTGGTTTATCCTTCGGATTGTCCCGGTGTCAGCGGTACGCACTGCTCTGTTGTCTTGCGAGATGGCTCCCTATGGATAGAAGACCTTGGCTCCTCCTACGGCACCTTTGTGGATGGCAAAAAGCTGGAAAAAGGTACCCCTGTCAAACTGGAACTAAACTCTGTATTTTGGCTGGGTGAACGGGCTAACTCCTTTAAGGTGGTTGCAGAATCATGACATATGACTGCCACCTCTATACTACCCCGGGCGGCCGAAGCGTCAATGAGGACAGTGCCGATTGTCTGTTTGAAGATGGTATCGGCTTAATGGCAGCAGCAGATGGTCTTGGGGGGCACGCAGATGGAAAAGCTGCTTCTCAGCTATGTGTAGACACTTTAATGCAGGGTGTTTACCGGTGTGACCCCGCCGCAGATTTTGCACATGCAAACCAGCTGGTATTGGAACTGCAAAAGGGAGCCTTTTCCACCTTGGCAGCAGCCTATTTTTATCATGATGTGCTGCAATGTGTTACAATTGGCGATACCCGCGCCTATGTCTTTCGCAATGGCTGTATTGTTTATCAGTCTTTAGATGATTCTGTCCCCCAAATGATGGTCTCGTTGGGAGAATTAAGCCAAGAGCAAATTCGCTCCAGTCCCGATAGAAATAGACTGTTGTCCGTCATTGGGTCTGAAAAGCAGCCCAAGCCTCGTTTTTCCCCCAAAATTCCCCTTACTCCAGGTGATGCGGTACTCTTGTGTACAGATGGCGCTTGGGAGCTTCTGTATGAAGCAGAGATGCTGTTGGAGCTTGTGCAGTCCTCCCACGCCAAAGATTGGTGCGAAAGGCTGGCCTTACGCTTAACCCAACGTCAGTCTCCTGTTTCGGACAATGCAACCCTGCTATGCTGTATGATAAAACAAAAGTAAATCTAAAGCTAATGATCAAAAAGCCCTGCAGAAATCCTAAACGGAGCTGCAGGGCTTTTATCTTGTACTGTGAAAAATAGGGTCTTTATTTCATTATGATATCATCAACCAGTAAATAGTAATAGGGATAGTCCTCTGCTATATAGGAATCCAGAACACCGGTAATTTGTATTTCACTTAGCTCTGCAGGATAATCTTCCGGGTAGCGGTGCTCACCTTCCCACTGAAACTCAAAGCCCTGTTCACAGCAGGCGGTTGCATCCGGCACAACCACCACATAACAGTTTCTTTCCAGCTCCGGAATGGGGTAAACCTTAAAGGTACCCTCCATTCTGATTGTTTTTCCCAGATAATCTGTTGGATTCATCATAATATTATAAATCTCAGAAAAAATCATGGTGCTACTTAACTTGGTTAAGTCAATGTCAATGTCTATGGCTATGTCGACATCACTTTCTTCCGGGGCATTTTCTTTGGATAAAGCAGCTTCAGAACTGCTTGACGACAGGATGCTACTACCTATGGAGCTTTGTTGTATAGGAGCTTTTGGGTCAGAACAGCCGGAGAAAACCAGAAGCATGCCCATAACAACAAAAATGACACAAACTGATTTTTTCATCTTTGTGCACCTCCCGCAATTTTGCCGGCAAAAAAGCTTATCCCAAATGCTATAATATCTACTGCCACAATGGTAGAGCCTACCGGGGTACCGGCAAGAATTGAAATAAGTATCCCCAAAGCTGCACAGACCACCGACAAAACAGCCGAAAACAAGATAACAGCTTTAAAGTTTTTAAATACCCGCATGGCAGAAAGAGCAGGAAAAATAACCAGTGCCGATATGAGCAGAGAACCCACAAGATTCATGGCAAGTACAATAACAATGGCAACTACAACCGCAATGAGCAGATTATAAGCACCTGCATTGATTCCTGTTGCACTTGCAAAGGTTTCGTCAAATGTTACGGCAAAAATTTTATGATAAAACAATAAAAATACTGCAATTACTACTGCAGAAAGGGCAACACTCAGCCAAACCTCTGTTTTGCTCAGCGTTAAAATAGAGGTTGACCCAAACAGAGTGGTGCATACGTCTCCAGAAAGGTTTGAAGATGCCGAAAAGACATTCATCAGCAAATATCCAATTGCCAATGCTCCTACCGATATCATCGCCACCGCCGCATCGCCCTTTATTTGGGCGTTTTGGCCGGTGCGCAGCAGCAAAACAGCACAAAGAATGGTAATGGGCAGCACCAATAGCATTTGGTTGCTAAGGTTAAGCACCGAGGCAATGGCAATTCCTCCAAAGGCAACATGAGAAAGGCCGTCCCCAATGAAGGAAAATCTCTTGAGCACCAAGGTTACACCCAAAAGAGAAGAACATAAGGCAATAAGAATACCCACAATCAGTGCATACCGCACAAAAGGATATTCAAAATACAGCACCAGCTTATCCAGCAGTACGCTCATTGCTGCTCACCTCCCTTAAAGTAAGAGTGGAGATTGGCCATATCGCTGTTTAGATATTCTTCTTTGGTGCCAAAAAAAGTGGGGCTGCCAATGTGTAGCATGTGTGTTGCATACCGCACGGCAGCGCGAACATCATGAGAAATCATGATGATGGTGATGCCCTCCCGGTGAAGATTGTGTATCAGGTCATACATCTCTGCCATCGCTTTGGGGTCAAGGCCGGAAACCGGCTCGTCCAGCAGCAGCATTTTTCCTGTTGCACAAAGCGCCCTTGCCAACAGCACACGCTGCTGCTGACCACCGGACAAATCTCTGTAGCAGCGCTTGGACAAATGGGAAATCCCCATTTTTTCAAGATTGCTCAGGGCAAGCTGTTTTTCTTCCCGGTTGTAAAAGGGTCTGAGCCCACACCGGTTGAGACAGCCGGACAGGACAATCTCCCAAACCGAAGCCGGAAAATCCTTTTGTACCACAGTTTGCTGGGGAAGATACCCAATTTCAGAAGGCTTCAGCCCCTGTCCTGTAAGCACCTCTCCCTTTATGGTGGGGTGTAGGTTTAAAATAGCCTTCATCAAGGTGCTTTTTCCCGATCCGTTTTCGCCAACAATGCAAAGATAATCGCCGCTGTTTACACAAAAGCTTACATCTTGCAGCACTATTTTTCCGTCGTACCCCAAGGTGAGATGATTGCAGGTTAACTGAGCCATTTTTCGCCTCCTTAATTTAATGCGTCCCTAAGGACTGCAAGGTTCTGCTCCATTACAGACAAATAATCCATACCGTTTTGCACCTCTTTGGTGGTAATTGATTGCATGGAATTTAGTGTGAGCACCCTCTGATCCTTTTGCCGGGTATTTTCTATAATGGTCTGTGCAATTTTATGCTGCGTTCCGTCAATGGTCAAAACAGACTTTAACCCCAGTTCGTCAACTTTGTTAGAAAGGAACGAAATTGTTTCAAAGCTTGCTTCTGTCTCTGCCGAGCAGCCGGCAAAGGCAGCATAGTAAGAAAGCCCATAATCATCTGCCAGATAGCGGAATGGGAACCTGTCTCCAAACAGCATTGTGTTGTAAGCTGCCGATTCTACCATCTGGTGGTACCGGGTATCCAAATCACCCAAACGCTGGATATATGCGTCGGCGTTGGCAGTATACACTTGGGCATGCTGACTGTCTATTTCGCAAAGCCGTGCTGCTATGTGGCGGCATAGTGTTTGTGCATTTTGAAGAGACAACCAAATATGTTCATCATATTCCATATCACCGTCATGGTCATGCTCTTCCTGATGCTCGTCTTCATGGCTGTGCTCATCATGGTGTTCCTCTTGACCTTCCCCTTCATGATGATGGTGCTCGTCTGCTTCCATACCCTCTACCAGTTCTTCCGCTTTTGCTGCATCCCCCAGCGTTTCCAACAAATTGATGACCACCATATTTTCATTGGACGCACTTTTTAAAGCGCTTTCTACCCAGCTGTCAGATTCTCCTCCAACGTAAATAAACAGATCGCAGGTAGAAATTTTAATAATATCATCGGCTGTGGGCTGAAAGCTGTGTAAATCAACCCCGTTATCCAACAGAAGTGTCATTTCCACATTGTCAGCATTTTCACCGATGATTTGTTTTGTCCAGTCATATTGGGGGAATATTGTGCTTACTATTTTTATCTTTTTTGTATTATCTGTATTGCCTGCGTTGTCGGGCGCATTGGCGCAGGCAGATAAAAGTCCTGTTATCAGCAGTGCCGCCAAAAGGTAGGCTACTTGTTTTTTCATTTTTAAAAGCCTCCAAAATTTTAAAATGCCTTTTTCTGCATGCCTGTCATGTTTTGCTTAAAACCTACTCTGAACATGTTGACACCACCAAAAAAGGCGCAAAAATACAAGGGAGCGCTAAAAAGCAGGCCTACCTTAAAGGCAGACGTTTCCCTTGTCATCATTGTTATTTAATTTGAAAGCTTTACCTTTAATGAAACCAAAGTATAAGATGCACTAAGAAGTGCCTTGTGTGCTGCACAAATACCCAAAAAGCCAATCACTGACGCGATAGACAGCAGTACTGCAGCAGTTAACCCCAGGGACCGCAGCACCTGTGTGCAGCCTTTTATTTCAAGACATATTTGGCAGTCTTCTCCTACACATTGGTGATTATATTCCAACGCAAGAAAGAAAATGGAAAAGAAAATGACAAACACCATTGCCACACAGGCAAAGGCTGCCAGCAGTTTTTTATGCTTGAGCATTTCTTTTCCCCTTTCTCATTTGGACACGTTTATTTACACTCTTTGCAAACACCATACAAAATGGTTTTTATTTTATTAATTTCAAAACCATCACTTTCAAAAACTCCATCCATCATCTTTTCCATCTCTTTGGTGCTCATATGAAATGTTTTATTACACTTTGTGCAGTTGAGATGAATACTGTTTCGGCAAATATCTCCATTGGTATATTGATAAAAAGCCTCGCGGCTGCCTTCTTTAGAAAACCGATTCACCAAGCCCTCTCCTTCTAACGCACCAAGGTTGCGGTAAACAGCACTCAGGCTGATGGAGGAGTCACTAATGGCGCCTAAAATTTGTTTGGCAGAAAATTGCTGGTCGGGGTTTGAGCGTAAAAATTCCATCAGTAATTTTCGCTGTGCCGTTTGATAATTTGTCAATCCAAAAGCCCCCAATTTGCAATTCATTCGCAAATTATAATATCATAGATAAAAGAATAAAGTCAAGCAATTTGCAAATCAGATGCAAATTTTAGTCTATCATCTCTTTTTTATATCATTTTTTAAGTGTAACTACGTCACAGTTTTATCTTCTGCTGTTAGTTATACTATAGCTGTAACCAAATTTAAAAGAAAAGAGGAAACCTTCATGAACAACAAAAAATGGCTTACGGCAGCAGCTCTTTTGGGTGCCGTTTTCTTTCTGGCAGTGTGGATTGTAAAACCCGTAGGTGTGTCCACCCAGTTTTCTGTTTTTTCCGGAATGATACACAGTGCTGTTGACCCCACCGTAATTACAGGGGATTCTCAGCGCAGCACAGGCTATCAGAGTACCAATGCCTATTACGACAAAAGTGAAGGCAAGCTGGCACAGTCTATCAAAAACCCTATTAACTACGATTTCGTATTTGTTCTTGCCATCCCTCTGGGCGCTTTTGCCGCACATCTGCTGCGTAAAAAGAAAAACGGAGTGCAGGATGATTTTCACATAGAAACCCCACGGCTACCCGCAGAGCGTAAAAGCTTTTGGAAGGAAGCTCTGCCCCCATTCTTAGGCGGATTTTTACTTCTTTATGGCGCAAGAATGGCCGATGGATGCACCAGTGGTCATATGATGAGTGGTATGATGCAGGGCAGTGTCAGCGGATATCTTTTTGCAGCAGCGGTATTTGCTGTAGCCATCCCCACTGCAATTTTAGTGCATAAAAATCGTGTTTAAAGGGAGGACTGGACAATGAATATTATACTTGCTATTCTGCTGGGCGGTTTGTTTGGATTTGCCCTGTATTTTGTGGGAGCATCGTTTCCTAAAAAGCTTATTTCTATGTTAAAATTAGAAGATTTAACCCTGATGAAGATGATACTTTTTGCCATTGGTCTTTCCAGCGTTTTGCTGTTTGCTGCAAACGCCATAGGTATTTTTGATATTTCTCACCTTAGCGTAAAGGCCACAAACCTTGGTGTTTTGGTAGGAGGATTGATTTTTGGCTTTGGCTTTGGCTGGATTGGCTCCTGCCCCGGCACCTGTGTGGCGGCATCCTCCGGAGGCGGATGGAAAAAGGCTGTGATTACTGTAATTGGCGGTTTAGTTGGTGCCTTTGCTTTTAGCATGACCTATGGTTTTTGGAAATCGGCAGGGCTTTTTAGCACAATGGACTGGGGTAAGCTTACCCTGTTCAACATCTCTGAAAAATACCCCGCTTTGATGAATATTGGTTTTTGGGGACTGCTGATTACCGGGCTGGCATTTATGGGCATTGCCTGGGTATTGCCCCATCAATTTAGAAAACAAAAGTAAAAAATAGAAGGAGTAATAAAAATGTCTGCAATTGTTATCACAAAAGAAAATTTTAAGGCTGAGGTTGCACAGGCAACAGAACCGGTTCTCCTGGATTTTTGGGCACCCTGGTGTGGTCCCTGTAGAATGGTTTCTCCCATTGTGGATGAAATTGCACAAGAGGCAAAGGGCTTTAAAGTGGGTAAAATTAACATAGATGAGCAGCCAGAGCTGGCCCAATCCTTTGGAGTAATGAGCATTCCCACCCTAGCAGTAATAAAGGACGGAAAGGTTGTAAATTCTGCCGTAGGCGCAAGGCCCAAGGATCAAATATTAAAAATGGTTCATATTTAAGCCTCTATGAGTAGGCTATGATAAAAACCGGGGAAAAGCTTTGTTGGCCTTTCTTCTAGATGAATGATAAATTTGACATAAATGCAGTACCCTAATCAGATAAAAAGCCAGAAGGGAGCGGTTGTAAAACCGCTCCCTTCTGGCTTTTCTGTTTGTCTGAAACTAATTATTTCTCATTCTTGCAGCAATTATCTGTAATCAAGAATAATCTGCTGCTAAAAAGAATATAAAATAGCAGATTAACAATTTGTTAATAGACAAACTTTAAAACACCCAACCCCAGTACATATTTCTACAAAAATGGTAACAAAACAGCAAAATGCGGTTATCTTTTTTTGTTATTACAGCACTATGTATACAATCTACTTCATACTTTATGCTTTATGACGAACTTCAAAAGCAGTTGAGGCTGAAAGCAATATGATAGCCAACGCCAAAAGCATCTTACTATATCTCTGCTTTGCGAAGTAAGGTGCTGCACCATTACAAAAATTTGTGCTGATGCAAACAGCAGAATGGATGATTGCTATGAAAACCATTAAAATTCCGTATAACACCGGCACAGTGGACCTTCACGTAGACCCACGCAACTTAAAAGCAATGATAACTTCTCAAATGCACAACTATAAAACCCCGCTGAGTCAGGAAGAAATTGTGCAGAATGCATTGAAAAATCCTATTGGTACAAAGAGCCTGCGGCTACTGGCAAAAGGCAAACAGAAGGTTGTTGTTGTGACCAGTGACCATACCCGCGCTGTGCCCAGTAAAATTACACTGCCGATACTACTAAAAGAAATTAGAGCAGGCAACCCTCTGGCAGATATCACCATATTAATTGCAACAGGGCTGCACAGGGCAACCACCCCGCAGGAGCAGCGCCGCATGTTTGGCGACAGCATAGTAGATTGCGAGAAAATTGAGGTAAACAATGCTTTTGACTCAACCCAGTTTGTAAACATGGGGGTTCTACCATCGGGTGCCAATTTTTGCGTAAACAAGCTTGCAGTAGACTGTGACCTTTTGGTGACCGAAGGCTTTATAGAACCGCACTTTTTTGCTGGTTTTTCCGGCGGACGCAAAAGTATTTTACCGGGCATCTGCTCAGAAGAAACAGTAAACGAAAATCATAGTTATCAGGCAATTGCCAGCCCCTTTGCCAACACAGGAATTTTAGAAAATAACCCAATCCACATTGACATGGTTTATGCAGCAAGACTTGTAAATGTACAGTTTATTTTAAATGTGGCCCTTAACAGCGAGAAACAGGTTATTGCCGCATGGGCCGGCGATCTGGAGAAGGCACATGCAGCAGGTGTCGGCTTTATCAGAAAGTGGTCAGAGCACCCCGCTGTAACAGGTGATATCGTAGTAACCAGCAACGGTGGTTATCCTCTGGACCAAAATCTGTATCAAAGTCCAAAAGCTGTTGCCACTGCCGAAGCCTGTGCCGGTGAGGACGGTGTTATCATCATGTGCTGCGGCTGTGTAGACGGCATGGGGGGTACCTATTTTGAGCAGCTGATTACTATGGGCACCGCCGAAGAAATCGACCGGTATCTATCAAAAATCCCTCCCAAAGAAACCATTCCGGAGCAATGGTGTCCTCAAATCTATTCCCGTATTTTAAAAAAACATGTGGTAATTTTGGTTACAACCTATTTGGATTACGACCAAGTGCGCAAAGCAAATATGATACCCGCATCATCACCTGATGAAGCTCTGGAAATTGCATACCGAATAAAAGGCACCTCTGCCAGTGTAGTGGTCATTCCCGATGGAGTAAGCGTAATGGTGGTGAAGGGTCAGGATGACCTACAATAAATTTTTGCAATGCATCCAAAGGAGTGATGGAAATTATGGAGCTGAAGTTAGCACTAAAAGTGCATGACCGCGACAATGTTGCAACCATTTTTGCAAATGATATTTCAGAAGGCACAGAGGTTGAAATCCGAGATAAAAGCGGCAATTCCGAAACCGTACAGGTAAGCGGCAGTATCCCCTACGGTCATAAGATAGCCGTTTGCAACATTGCCAGCGGTGAAGAAATTATCAAGTACGGTGAGGAAATTGGAGTGGCCACCAAAGATATTTTTAAAGGTGATTATGTTCACATACACAATTTAGACAGCATGCGCGGCCGCGGTGACCTGTAAGGGAGGGGTACGGATGGAGTTTATGGGCTACAAGCGCCCCGACGGCAAGGTTGGCGCAAGAAATTTTGTTGCAGTAATCCCCAGTGTTACCTGCGCAAATGATGTTGCACAGGCAATTTGCCACCAGGTACAGGGTACCGTTTCCTACCTGCATCATCAGGGCTGCTGCCAAATGCCTCCTGATTTGGAACGTGTTACCGATACCCTTATCAGCCTTGGTCAAAGCCCCAATGTCGCCGCTGTTTTAATAGTGAGCCTTGGCTGCGAAGGCACCGACCATCAGCGAATGTATCGGGAGCTTTGTGCATCCGGCAAGCATACCGAAATGATACAGATACAGGAGCTAGGCGGTGTTACAAAAGCAATTCAGGCAGGCACCGATATTGCCCGCAGACTGGTAATTGAGGTGTCGGGTATGCAGCGTGAACCTGTGGATGCTTCCAACATCATGATGGCTATAAAATGCGGTGCGTCGGATACAACCAGCGGAATGGCCTCCAACTGCATCATTGGCTATGTGGCAGACAAACTTGTGGACTTGGGCGCCACCGTTGTGTTTGGCGAAACCACAGAGTTTATTGGAGGTGAGCATTTGCTGGCACGGCGAGCCAAGGACAACCAGGTTGCAGATAAAATTTATGAGATTGTAAACGCCATGGAAGCCCGGGCAAAAAGCATTGGTTGTGACATGCGCAAGGGCCAGCCTACTCCCGGAAACATAGAGGGGGGGCTGTCCAGCATAGAAGAAAAGAGTCTGGGAGCCATTGTCAAAAGCGGCACAAAACCCATTGAGGGAGTGTTGGACTACCCTCAGCATATTACATACCAAAAAGGTCTTTGGATTAAAGACACCCCCGGAAGAGAGCCGGAAATTTTAACCGGAATGGCTGCAACAGGTGCCCAGTTTATGATGTTTTCTACAGGCCGAGGGGCTCCGCAGGGATTCCCCAGCATGCCTGTACTCAAAATTTGCGGCAACCCTAATACCTACCAACACATGGAAAACGACATGGATCTTAATGCAGGCAAAATTATTACCGGCGAAAAGAGCATAGAGGAGGTGGGTGAACAGGCATTTCAAATGATGTTGCGTGTTCTTAGCGGAGAAATGACCAAAAATGAAGCAATTCAATATTTTAGTGCCATTGATATTCATTGTCTTGGTCCGGTAATTTAAAAAACTTGCACAGCTTGTTCTATTTTTTTAAGGCTTTTCATCTTATTTACCAGGCTTTATTAGAGAAGGGGGATTATTTAGTATGAATCCAATTATCGCAATGCTTATCGGTGTTGTTGTCATGATGCTTCTCATCATATGCACCAGAATGCATGCATTTCCATCTCTTATCATTTCTGCAATTTTAATTGCTGTATTGTCAGGTAATTATCTGCTTGCCGGTACCGGCAATGCGGGAGGCGACCTTCTTAAAATTGCTGTAAGTACCGTTACCTCCGGGTTTGGCGGTACCATGGCAAGCATCGGCATTGTCATTGGCTTTGGCTGTATCATGGGTATTTTTCTTGAAAAAAGCGGCGCTGCCAAGCGTATGGCACTTAGCATTCTTAAGTTGGTTGGCGTAAAACGCGCAGACGTTGTTTTGGGTCTGACAGGCTTTATCGTCTCTATACCGGTATTTTGTGATTCCGGCTTTGTCATTTTGGCCTCTTTGGCAAAAGAGTTCTCCAGACTGACTAAAAAATCCATGGTTGGTCTGGGCGGTATCCTTGGTATGGGCCTTTACATAACACATTTCATGGTACCTCCCACACCGGGCCCTCTGGCTGTGGTCAGCACATTCCAAAATGAAGGTATTGCCATAGACCTTGGCATGTTTATTATCGCAGGCCTGCTCATTTCCATCCCTCTGTTTATTTTTGCCGTTTATCTCTTCCGCTGGTTTGGCAGCAAGTATCCCAATATTGTTGTTGCAAACGAAATTGACCGCAGCAAGTATACCCCTGCACAGCTTGAGGTTTTGGATAGAATAGACGCTAAAATGAAGGATGGAAAGCAGCTGGAAAACGCTGACTTTGCAGATTTGCTGAGTACCGAAAAGCTGCCGGGGGCAGGTATTTCCTTCACCATTTTGCTTCTTCCCGTTATCCTCATTTTAATGAATACACTGGTAAGCCAAACCGCTTTAAAAACATTGCTGGTTGGACAAATTGTTACCTTCCTGGGCAACCCGGTTATTGCGTTGTTTATTTCTCTTTGCCTTGGCGCTTTTGTTTTGGCCAAAAAACTGGATAACAAAACTGTTATTGACATGATGAACGAAGCACTTAAGGATGCAGGCCCCATTGTGATGATTACGGCAGCAGGCGGTGCACTTGGTGCTGTTGTAAAGGCAACCGGTGCCGCCGGCATGATGGCAGAGGGTATTGTTGCCGTGGGAATTCCGGGCATTGTTGTGCCCCTGCTTATTGGTACCATTATGAGATTCCCTCAAGGCTCCGGCACCACAGCCATGATCACAGGCTCTGCCATTATTGCCCCTATGATGGCAACACTGGGCATTAACCCTTACTTGTCCGGCTTGGCAATTTGCTTGACGGCCATGTGTCCTTCCTTCCTCAACGACAGCTACTTCCATGTTGTTACAAACTTCAGCGGCATGGACATCAACACAAGCCTGAAAACATGGACCATGGGCTCCATTGCGGTTCCCGCCTTTGGGTCTATCATCCTTTGTATTCTCAGTGTATTTATTCACTAAAATATCTATTGCATAAATTTTCATCATTTTCTGACCATTGAGTAAAAAGCACATGCCCCCGGCTCTTGTCCGGGGGCATGCCACTGTACTTACAGGGTCTAATCAGCCACGGCAAGTGCTCAAAACCACCCTCTGTTAAATTAAAATTAAGTTGTAGTAGCAAAAATGATTTTTTAAGACAAAACTATTTGTTACACTATCCATGTGACAGTTAAACAAAAGAATTATTAGATTTTTGCATACACATTTACAGGCATTCTATAGAAAGAGTAACGGTAGCCTCACCTATTATCAATGCTATCTTCATATTATCTTGTCCTGTCATAAAGTATTATATTTTGCGGGGTGGTGGCTTTATGAAGCAACAACCGGTTTCAACCATACGTAATCAGGTATACACCATACTTAAAAACAATATTTGCAGCGGAAGCTATGCGCCCGGCCAATGGCTGTTGGAAAAAGAACTGACAAAAAATTTGTGTGTCAGTCGCAGCCCTGTAAGAGAAGCTTTGCGCCAGCTCGCCGTAGATGGACTGATTGTGGAGATTCCCAACAAGGGTGTCTTTGTAAAGGAATTTAGCGTAAAGGACATGGAGGAAATTTTTGATGTCCGTGTGCTTTTGGAAAATCACGCTATTGATTGCTTAAAAAGCCGCTTAACCACCACCGGAAAAGAACAGCTGCTGGAATGCAAGTTTAAGCTGGAAAGGTCTCATAGAAGCGGTGACCTGCAGCAATATATCATAGAAGATTCTCAGCTGCACTGCCTGCTGGTGGAGCTAAGTGAAAACGCTCTACTGGAATCTATGTATACCCGTGTTTTATCCATGATTCATCAATTTCGTATTTACTCATTGATAAGCAATAAACGTTTTGAAGAATCACTGTACGAGCATTCGGAAGTAATCCATTGTATTTTAAGCGGAGATTTTGAAGAGGCAAAAAGTATTAATTACAGACATTTGCAGCTTGCCAGAGACAAAATTATTGAGCATTTAAATGAGACCAATAAACATACTGCTGCCCAAATAAAATAGCTTGGCAGTTTGTTTCTTACAATCATTGCCGGTAAAAGGCCGAAAGTAGTGATATCTTCTTTTTACATTACTCTGTAAATTCTTTATAGAGGCTGCAAATGGCTGTTTCCATCTGTCTTTCCTCAACACCTACCCAGGTGCTCAGCTCACCGCAGCCCTGGCTGAGCATTGCAATGGAAATACTCTCTTTGTGCAGTGCAGCACAAATTCTGTTGATGGTTTTGCGGTTATGTAAAATTCCATACCCCACAAGAACAATACAGGCAAACCCCTGTTGAACCGTTTGGGTAAATGGTATTTCCATCTTAAGAATTTCTTTTTTTAATTCTAATTCACGGAGCTTATAGCTTTGGGTATCCACCATAAGGCAAACATTGTTTGTGCTTGAGGAAAGATACTGAAAGGGCAATCCGCAGTGTTGGGCCGCCTTCAAAACACCCTGGGCAAATCCCCCGGGGTGTTGTTTTATTTCTTTTTCTACCAAAAGAATACTGTACCCTCTTTTTCCTGCAATACCGGCAAAAATTGAAAAATTCTCACGGTTTACAGCAGTACCGGTAATCATTGTGCCGGCATGCTCCGGCCGGTTGGTGTTTCGAATGTTGGTGGGGATTCCCGCAAGGCTGCCCGGAAACACGCTATCCTGATGAAGCACAGTTGCACC
>JAEYXR010000066.1 GCA_023431215.1 Bacillota bacterium | reverse complement strand
GCCCCATACCCCCAAAAAGCTGGTTTTGGCTTGCACTGATGATTTCTGCCGCATTGCCCTTTGGCGTATGGAGCAACGATAGTGTGCTGGAATTTTACAACCTTATTTTTTTGATGATTTGTGCTGTTTACTGGGTTTCGGTTCTTTATGAAACCCGTTTGGAGAACTGTGTGGGTGACCTTTTGGCAACAGATTTGGTCAATCACTTTTGCCGTATTTCTTTTGGCAACATGGGCCATGGCGTGGGAGCGGTGCGAAAATTAGGCAAGGGCAAAAAAGCGCAGTGGAAGACGCTGCTGCCGGTGGCGGCGGCAGTAGCAGCTTCTGTTCCTATTCTGGTTTTGGTACTGGGGGATCTTTCTGTCGCTGATGAGGCCTTTGCAAAGCTGCTGAAGCAACTTACCGCTAATTTGACCATTAACGAAAACGTATGGCGAATCCTTCGGCGGATGGCACTGGCAGTCCCCGTTGGGCTTTGGTTTTTTGGGCTGTTTTTTGGTGCAGTGGGCAAGCGTTATAATCCGTGTCTTACTGCCCAATATTGCCGAAACCAAAGAGATAAAGGCAGAAAGCTTTCTACAGCGGCTTGCGCAGCGGTGTTGATTCTGTTCTGCGGAGTTTATACACTGTTTTTGGCGGTGCAGACAATGAATCTTGTTCAGGTGCTGATGCAAGAACAATCGGCCAGCTTTGGTTACAGTGAGTATGCCAGACAGGGCTTTTTTGAGCTATGCCGGGTTACAGTAATCAACCTTGTGCTGTTGGGTATTGTGCGGCGTTTTGCTGCACGCACTCAGGGCAAGCTTTCTCCGGTGCTCCGATGGCTGGATGTGGTTTTGTGCCTGCAGACACTGGTGCTTATCGGTACCGCCCTTGGCAAGATGGTGCTGTACATCCGTGTTTTTGGGCTAACGTTGCTTCGGGTGTACACAAGCTGGTTTATGGTACTGCTCATTGCACTGTTTGTAATTCTGCTTGTTTCTTCTTTTTGCAAAATATGTGTTCATCGTTGGATTACGGGGGCCTTCTGTGCCCTGTTTTTGCTGCTGTGCTGGTGCAATGTGGGTGGAATTATCACTGGCCACAATGTTGAAAGATTACAACGGGGAGTGGATAAAACCCTGGATACCAATGCGTTATACAGCATTTCGGCAGCGGCGGCGCCCCAAATGCGCCAGCTATTCAATACCACGGATGACACAGAAATCCGCCACCAGGCCCAGCAGGTGCTGCTGTGGGCCCATGACCAAAGCACCTGTAGCTGGTGGAACGAGCCACTGGATTGGGCCGGTTGCAGCCTGCAAAGCATACGTACCAAAAATATTGTAGAAAGCACCGTGATGCCTCCAAACGGCAGCTGGAGCAATAGAGCAAATTCTTAGAAACAACGCGCCACGGTACAAAGCTGATACTGAAGAGTTTGTCGTAGTATGCCTCCTATCCGCAGGAATCTATCTTAAAAATGACTTGCTTAACTGTTTAAAACCAACAAAATAGAGTTGTAGTATTTGTAATAATATGAAATATTTTGGTTTGATGCAATAAAGCAGTAAAAAACAGCCACTTAAAAGACGTAAGCGGCAAAACACAAATGCAAATTATCATAATGGTTTTTTAGCTTTGCATCATAAATACCTGTGTTAACTATGGCAGTGCAAAGCAGTGGAAAGGAGTTTTGTCATGAAAAGAGTATGGATT
Organism: Bacillota bacterium; assembly: GCA_023431215.1. GTDB lineage: Bacteria > Bacillota > Clostridia > Oscillospirales > Ruminococcaceae > Angelakisella. The sequence goes on along the minus strand of JAEYXR010000066.1, from coordinate 19,117 downwards.
GCACTTCTTGCGGTATTGCTGATGCTGTCGTTGGTGTTTACAGCCTGTGGTGCCATGTCAAAAAGCAGCTATAATGAGGCTCCGGCAGCATCTTCCTCAGCAGCAGCCTATGGATACGACGGCGGAATGATGATGTATGACACTGCCGTAACCCAAGAGGCTGAAGCTTTTAACAACGCAAAAAGTGAAGAAAGCGGCAGCGGTGCGCAGATACCTCTTGCAGACCGCAAAATAGTAAAGCACAGCGACATGCGCCTGGAGACAATGGAGTTTGATCAGGCATTGGAGGATATTCTTACGGTAATTAAAGATGCCGGAGGCTATATTCAAAATCAGCAGTCCGGTGGAAGAAGCCTGTACACCAAGGGCGACTACTATGAGCGCAGTGCACAGATTAATGCCCGTGTGCCCGCCGACAAGCTGGATGAAGTGGCAAATACGGTGGGGGGCCTGTGCAATGTAGTTTCTAAAAGCGAAAGCATGGACGACATTACCGACAGCTACTTTGATACCACTGCACGTCTGGAGAGCCTTAAAATTCAGGAAGAGCGGTTGCTGGAGATACTGAAAAAAGCTGAAAAGCTGGAGGATATTATCCAGCTGGAAAGGGCTCTCAGCGATGTACGCTACGAAATTGAGTCCTATACCTCCTCTCTAAAACGGATGGACAGTCAGGTAAGCTATTCTTACCTCAACATTACCGTGCAGGAGGTTGTGGAGTACAATATTGTTAAAAATCAGCCCAAGACCTTCTGGGAAAAGGTGCAGGATTCCGGCAGCAGGTCGCTGCAAAACCTGAGCAACCTGTTCCAGGGCATCGTTTTCTTTGCCATAGAGGATTTACCGGTGCTGCTCATTGTGGGAGCAATTATCTTTATTCTGGTTTGGGTGGTTGTCCGCATTGTAAAAAAAGTAACCCACAGAAACAACTGTCAACCGGTGCCCCCGGCAGCGCCGTCTGTTCAAAAGCCCATTTTACCGGAAAAAAACAACAATGAATAAAGATTGAAAGACCATACATGTTTTAAAATAAACCACAAGCTGCGCTGCCAGATGCATAGCTTGTGGTTTGTCATTTATGACTAATATTTAACAAAATTGAAAAATAAATTTATATTCTATTATAAAAAATTGCAACTGATTTTAAAAAATGAGAAAAGCAATTGGTAATATTGATGAATTCTTTGGATGAACATGTAAAAAGTATACTAAAAAATTAATAAATTTCACAAATTTGCGGCCACTGTGCAAATTTGCTAAAATTAGCGTTGACGAAAGGGGATGTGTTGTGCTTTAATATAAGTCATACAACAACGGAGTGCGGGATGTCGATTCATCCCGCACTTGACAATATAGGAGAGAAGGATATCATGTCTTGGAATTGGGACACTTTCTTCGGGTTAATGGCAGAGCTGAACTCGTGGTCTATCATTGCCCGATTATGCCTTGCCGTGGTTTGCGGTGGAGTAATCGGTATGGAGCGCGGCAAAAAAGGACGCCCGGCCGGTTTTAGAACCCACATTCTGGTATGTTTGGGCTCGGCGCTTGCCATGCTCACCAACCAGTACCTCACGGGTATTTACGGCGGAGACCCTGCTCGTCTAGGTGCGCAGGTCATCAGCGGTATCGGTTTTTTGGGTGCGGGCACCATCATTGTAACCGGGCGGCACCAGGTAAAGGGGCTGACCACCGCGGCAGGCCTGTGGGCATCGGCCTGTATGGGTCTTGCCATCGGTGTAGGGTTTTATGAGGCTGCCATTATTGCCTGCTTCTTTATCTGGCTGGTAAGCTCGGCTCTGCACAGGCTGGATCATTACATTCTATCTACCAGCAAGGTAATGGATATTTATATTGAATTTGGCGAAACAGCAGATATCAGTTCTTTTATGACAAAAATCCGGGTGCATGGAATACGGGTTGAAGCCATAGAAATTACCAAGGCCAATGTGGGAAGCGATGCCACGGTAGCCGCGGTTTTGACCCTGAAATCAGAGCAGAAGCGCGACCATGCAGACCTGCTGGCGTTAATCAGTGAGATTCAGGGAGTAAAATTTGTAGAACCAATTTAGCCTTTGCTTTACAACAAGATTACACAATGTGTCGTTACATTTTACAATAAATACGTTTACAAAACCATAAAATTGTGCTATATTAATAATACAATATTGCGACGACGACAAATTAATATGTAATTACTAATGATACAAACTGCCAGTGGCTTACTTTTGGTTGTGATGAGAGAAAAACCAATAGCCTTGAGCAAAACCGGGAGAAATATTGCTTCCGGTGATTTTATCATGCCATGGTAAAACACAATAAGACATGAATTTATCCTTAAGGGTAATTGCTCCAAGCCTGTTGTTGACAAAACACCCCACCAGCAGATAAGTAGTTCAATGTTCTCTTTCTATTGTTTTTATGCGCCGGCAGCGGGAAACGCCTGTATGTCGAGACGCTTAAAAAAGGAGGATTCGGCTTTTTCACACACCGCCGAACCAACTGTTTACCAAAAAAGGAGAGTCAGAAATGAAAGCTAGTAAAATGTTAAGAGTTTTAGCAACCGTTCTTTGTTTCTGCATGGTATTTACTGCATGCGGCGGCAGCACTACTCCCGCCAGCAGCACACCGGCATCCAGTGAGGCACCTGCACCCAGCAGCGAATCCACCACTGGGGCTTTGGACCTCAATGCTCTTACCCTGGACCAGATTATTGAAGGCGCCAAAAAAGAAGGCAAACTGGAATCTGTTGGTATGCCCGGAAGCTGGGCCAACTGGCAGGACACCTGGGATGCTCTGGAAAAAGACTATGGTCTTGACCACAACGACACCGACATGTCTTCTGCAGAAGAGCTGAACATGTTTGAGACCGAGAAGAATGCCCCCACCAAGGATATTGGTGACGTAGGTCATGCTTTTGGCCCTCAGGCTGTTGAGATGGGCGTTGTTCAGTCTTACAAAACCAGCTACTGGGACAGCGTTCCCGACTGGGCAAAAGACAAGGACGGCCTGTGGATGATGGCTTACACCGGTGTTACCAGCTTTATCACCAACACCGACCTGGTTAAGAATCCTCCCAAGAGCTGGGCTGACGTAAAGGCCGGCGATTACAAAATGACCATTGGCGACGTTGTTACCGGTGCTACCGGTCAGGGCGTTGTTCTGGCTACTGCTTATGCTTTTGGCGGCGGCATGGACAATCTGGATCCTGCTTTTGAGTTTTGGGCAGAGATGGCTGAAAAGGGCCGCATTGACCAGGGCGACATCCTTCTGCAGCGTATTCAGGCCGGCGAGGTTCAGTGCGGTGTTACCTGGAGCTTTAACGTATTCAGCTACCGCGACAAGACTCCCAATTACAAGTTTGATATCTGCGTACCCTCTGATGGTGCTATCATGAGCGGTTACGCCTCTGTGATCAACAAGTATGCTCCTCATCCCCATGCAGCTGCTCTGGCACGTGAGTATATCTTCAGCGATGCCGGTCAGGCAAACCTTGCAAAGGCCGGTGGTATCCCCACCCGTACCGACGTAACAATTCCTGCTGAGATTGAGGCTGCTACCTTCTCCAAGGATATGTACAAAGATGCACATCCTGTTACCGACCCCGAGGCTTACAACAAGGTTCGTGAAGAAATTGCCCGCAGATGGCAGGAAGAAATCATTCCTCTGATGAGCTGATAGTATTTTTTAACAACTTAAAAATAATGAGTTTGGCTAAAGTGAGCAGAGTACAATTGCCAAATGCCCGGCTGCCTTTCAGCAGTCGGGCATGGGTACTCTGCCACCCAGCCAAAATTATGGGGTGTGCAAGGCTCTTGTGCGCCCCATAAACGTATTTTGCAATAGCAAAAGGCAGGGATAATACAAAAATGGGAAAAACAATTTTGGTACTGCTGGATGCGTGTCGGTTTGATGCAGCTTCTGACACAGCAGGTTATCTGGAGCATCTGATCTCGGTAGGACTGGGTGCAAAATATAAGGTAAGAGGGGAACTGCCCTCTATGTCCCGGCCGATGTATGAGACTTCCCTTACAGGACTCCCGGCCCATGTACACGGCGTTGTAGACAATAATGTTGTACGGCGCTCGCGCTGCCAAAGTGTGTTTGACCTTTGCAGAGAAAACGGGCTGACTACCGCTGCTGCCGCATATTTTTGGATGGCGGAGCTTTACAGCAAGGCACCCTTTGACTTTTTAAACCACCGTTACCTTGTTAACGGTACCGGCGCAATTCAAAATGGCATTTTTTACTTCGAGGATCAATACCCCGACAGTCATCTGTTTTTGGACGGGGAGTTTTTACGCAAAACTTATGAACCGGATTTTTTGCTTCTGCATTCTATGAATATTGATTACATGGGTCATATTCACGGGGGCGGCAGTAAGGAATATATGAATGCGGCCCGCAGCGCAGCCGAATTTTTGGCAAGGCTACTTCCCGGCTGGCTGGAGGATGGCTATCATGTGGTCATCACAGCCGATCACGGGATGGGTTCCATGGGATACCACGGTGGACCCGGTGATGAGCAACGGGTGGTTCCCCTGTATCTGCTTGGGACGGACGCCGCAGCGGGTGACTATACCCATCACCTGATTTCACAACTGAACCTGGCACCGCTATTGTGCCGCCTGCTGGAAATACCTCCGGCCTGTGGTATGATGCAGAAGCTGGAAGTCAAATTTTAAGGCAGCACAAAAGGCCTTTCTATTTATTGGTGGTGCTTTGTAAAAAAGGCAAGCCCCAGCGTCCTGACGGACTTTGGCCGGACAGGATAGCACGTGACGAATGGGTGAGAGAATGAAAAACAACAAAAAGTATATCTACCTTTTGGCTTTACTCCCCTTTTTGGTGGTGGCACTTCTGTTTGAGGTCATCCCGCTACTGATGATTGTATTCAACAGCTTCATGCCCGACGGCGGAGGAAGCTTTACGCTGGAAAATTATCAAATTGTATTTAGTAAGGCGTTGTATAAAAAGGCCATTCTCAACAGCATTAAAATTTCTTTAATTTCTTCGGGCATCGGCATTATCATTGCCTTTTTTGGCGCCAAGGCTGCCCATGAGGCAACAGGCAAGTTTCATACGGCTTTTATGACCGTGCTAAATATGGTTTCAAACTTTGCCGGTGTTCCTCTGGCTTTTGCCTACATGATTTTGCTTGGTAACTCCGGTGTTTTGGTACAGCTGGGCAAAGAAATTGGTTTGGCTGCCTTGGCAGACTACCAGCTTTATACCACCGGTGGCTTAACACTGATTTATGTTTACTTCCAAATACCCCTGAGCACCCTGCTGCTGATACCCGCCTTTGACGGCATCCGTAAGGAATGGCAGGAGGCTTCGCTGCTGCTGGGGGCAGGCTCCCCCACTTTCTGGACCAAGGTGGGCGTACCTGTGCTGCTGCCCAGCATTTTGGGTACCATCAGCGTACTTTTTGCAAACGCTCTGGCCGCTTATGCAACGGCTTATGCGTTGCTGATGAACAACTATGCACTGCTGCCCATTAATATTTCCGGCATGTTTGTAGGCGACGTTACCATCCGCAAGGGGCTTGGCGGTGCGTTGTCGGTGGTCATGATGCTGCTGATGGTGGCCATGATACTGATTACCAACTACATCACCAAAAAGACCCGGAAGGGAGGGCGTGAGGCATGAAGAAGCGCAGTACAGCGGCAAACATTGTCATCGCCATTATCATCATTTATCTGCTGATTCCTCTGCTGGGTACCCTTACATATTCTCTGTTTGAAAAGTGGACCGGCATTTTGCCCCAGGGCTTTACGCTGCAAAACTATGTTCAGCTCTTTACCGAGGCAGAATTTATGACAGCCCTTGGCAGAACAGTGCTTATCTGTATCATCCCCATTATCGTTACGGTGCTGCTGGTACTTTTGGCACTGTTTGTTACCACCATTTACTTCCCGGGTCTGGAAAAATATGTACAGATTCTGTGTATGATTCCCTACACCATTCAGGGAGTCATCCTTTCTGTCAGTATCCTGTCTCTGTATGCCGGCTCCGGCAGCATATTAGGCAACCGTCTGATTATGCTGTTCGGTGCATACTGCATCATCATCCTGCCCTACATCTACCAAGGTATTCGCAACAGCATGCACGCGGTAAACATGCCCATGCTGTTGGAGGCCTGCGAGATGCTGGGTGCCTCTAAGCTTTACGGATTTTTCAGGGTCATTGTACCCAACATCATTTCCGGTATTACGGTGTCGTCCCTGCTGGCGGTGGGCATTATCTTTGGTGACTATGTCCTCATTCGCAACATTGCAGGCACCTCCTTTAAAAACGTACAGATTTATCTGTTCTTGGAAATGAAGAGCTCCAGCACCAAGGCAAGCGCCGTATTTGTCATTATTATGATCACCACCTTCCTCATTACTGCGCTGGTGCTGTTCCTAAAGAGCCGCGAAAGCAAGGCAAAAACACAGAAAGGATAAGGGGTAGGAACTATGAGCTATATTCGCTTTGAAAATTTATACAAAAGCTTTGGCCAAAATGAAGTGTTAAAAAATATCAATCTGGAGATTGAGCAGGGACAGCTGGTGACGCTGCTGGGACCCTCCGGCTGCGGCAAAAGTACCCTGCTGCGTTGTCTGGCAGGCTTGGAGACCGTAACCTCGGGTCGTGTATACCTGGATGGCAAGGACATTACCGATGTCAGCCCCAAAGACCGTGATATTGGCATGGTGTTTCAGCAGTACAGCCTGTTCCCCAACCTGAGTGTTGCCCAAAACGTGGCCTTTGGCCTTAAAATGAAAAAGGGCGAAGCAAAGCTGCCTCAGGAAAAAATTGATGAGAAAGTAAAAGGGATGCTGAAAATTGTGGGTCTTTCTGAAAAAGCCGCACAATACCCCTCGCAGCTTTCCGGCGGACAGCAGCAGCGTGCTGCACTGGCACGGGCCATTGTCACCCAGCCCAAGGTGCTGCTTCTGGATGAGCCTTTGTCTGCCATTGATGCCCTGCTGCGTCACTCTCTGCAGATTGAAATCCGCAAAATCCAAAAGGATTTTGGTATGACCGCTATCTTTGTCACCCATGACCAGGATGAAGCTATGGTCATGTCCGATGTCATCCACCTGATGTATAAGGGTGAGATTGAGCAGTCGGCCGATCCCACCGTGATGTATACTCAGCCGTCCACCAAGTTTGCGGCTACCTTTATCGGTCATTATAATATTCTGCCTGCCGATGCATTTGAAACCATCACCGGTGAAAAACTGGGCTGCCAGGATATAGCGTTCCGCCCCGAGGTGGTGGAGATTTCTACCCAGCCCATTGAAAAGGAAAACTGCTACCATTGGAAGGGCATTGTGGGCGACAGCTTGCCCCACGGTAATATTCTGCGGTATGCGGTGCTTTGCGGCGGTGGGAAGTGCCAGGTAGATGTAGACGTATTGTTCCGTGTCAACATGATGTTTGAAGACGGGCAGGAGGTTTACATGTCCATGAAGAAAGAAAATTGTATTCAGCTGTAAGGGTTTGCAGCAAATGGCCATATGGGGGCTTTGCCGCCCGGGGCCTTTAGATTTTAATGCGCCGGCCAGAGGCCGATGCATAATTATTAAAACTGTGGTAGTTAGTTTTAATAAAACATTGCAATGAGGGAGACTAAGGGAAATGACAAAAAACATTGCGCACCGCGGCTTCAGCGGCAAGTACCCAGAGAACACTATGCTGGCTTTTCAAAAGGCTTTGGAGGCCGGCTGTGATGGTATTGAGCACGACGTGCACCTTTCTAAGGATGGCGAGCTGGTCATCATTCATGACGAGGAGCTGGACCGCACCACCGACGGCCATGGCTGGGTGAAAGATTATACCGTGGCAGAGCTCAAGCAGTTTGATGCTTCTGCCACCTACCGTGGTGTTTACGGCAAAAATGAGATTCCTACCCTGCGGGAGTATTTTGAGCTGGTGAAAGATAAAAACATCATTACCAACATTGAGCTGAAAACCGGTATGTATGAGTACCCCGGCATTGAAGAAAAGACACTGAAGCTCATTGACGAATACGGCTTGCGGAAGAATATTATCATTTCCTCCTTTAACCACTTTACCATTAAGAGGTTTCAGGCGCTGGCTCCCGATGTTAAGCTGGGCTTTTTGGTAGAAGGCTGGTACATCGGTGTAGGCGAGTATACAAAGTCCCACGGTGTGCAGTGTGTGCATCCTTACTTCCCCAACCTCACCCCCGAGCTGCTGGCAGAAATGAAAAATGCCGGCTGTGAGGTTAATACCTGGACTGTGAATACCAGAGAAGATATTTTGGCAATGCTGAACAAGGGCGTGGACGCCATTATTGGCAACTTCCCCGACTTAACCAGAGAGGTTATTGCGGAATATAATAAATAAAAAAGCCGCCATACGGGGTGGTTTTTATTGGAAAGCATGAAAAGAGCCTCAGAACAATTTTGTTCTGAGGCTCTATTTGCGTCAAATACTAATATTCTGTGCAAGGGCAGGTTGTAAAAAGTGGGAGATGAACTTTGGAGGGTTGTGATATAGTTTCACAAAATTATATGCATATTAGTATTGTCCTGAAATTTTAGGTGGTGCGTGCAGTGGGTTTTATTTTATATTTTTAATAGCAAAAGCAATTAGAACCACTGCTAAAAAGAGTATACTGATGATAGAGGGAAGCCGCAGAATAGAAGCAAAAAAACTGTATATGAAATACACTCCAAATACCTTTGCAAAAGATATCCAAAGCAATTGAGAGGAATTTTGTTTGCTGCTTGAAGCAGCCTCCATTGATCCTTTAAACGATATGCCACTTATCCAATATACAAATTTAGTTTTACGTAATATGAAACATAATAATGCTAAAAGCATATTAGCAAAATTCAAAGCAAATAAAAGCTTCACTTGCGAAAATATTGAAACATTTTCAAAAAGTACCTTGGTAAAGGCCATGGCTGTAAAAAATATTAAAACCCAAACTACACATAATTTAAAATATTTTTTATACGGCATTGTAACACCCCCATGATATAACTTGGTTGTAGTATGGGATACCCCTACTTTTGACTAGCTTACCTTATGAGTAAACTATAGATAATGCAAACCTATGTACAAAGTGATTATACCACTCTAAACTACACTCGTAAAATGATTGAATGAGATTTTAGGGGTTTGTACCAGCAAATAGGTAAGCAAATGAGTTTACTTAACATACAAATCACTTGTTAAAGTTTTGCCCCAACCTCCACAAAGCAGAAAAGGTTAGCAACATATGCCATCCCTCCAAAAGACCTTATGAGCCGCCTCAAAAGGCTTCCCTTTTTGCTTGTGCGCCCTTTTATTTTACCTCTGTTTCTGATATACTAACATCAATCATCTATTTGATAGAAAAAAATAAAAAAGCACTAAACTTCATGGGAAAAGCTTTTTGTTCATTTGGGTACAAAATGGAGTCTGCATGAGGTTTGTTAAGAATAAAGGAGCGTGAACCATGCAAATCCTCATGATCGGCGATGTGGTGGGGCAGGGCGGCTGTGCCTTTGTTCGCCAGTGTATGCCGGCGCTCCGGCGGCTTTATTCCCCGGATTTGGTAATTGCCAATGGAGAAAACTCTGCAGAAGGCAACGGTATTTTGCCCAGCAGTGCTGACCACCTGCTGGACAGTGGTGTAGATATTATCACCTTAGGCAACCACGGCCTGCGACGCAGGGAAATTTACTCTGTGCTGGAGGAAAGCGACCAGGTTATCCGCCCTGCCAACTTTCACCCGGAAGCCCCCGGCAGCGGTATATGTGTATTTGACCGCCCCGGTATGCCCCGCGTAGCGGTCATAAACCTCAACGGTACCTGCTATATGGATACCGCCTACGAAAACCCCTTTGATTGTGCGGACAGGCTGCTGAAAAAGATAGATGCCAAAGTAATTGTTGTAGACTTTCACGCAGAGGCCACCTCTGAAAAGCTGTGCATGGGTTTTTATCTGGACGGCCGCGTTTCGGCTGTGGTGGGTACCCATACCCATATACAAACAGCAGACGAACGCATTTTGCCCGGAGGCACAGGGTATATCACCGATATGGGCATGTGCGGAAGCTTTCACTCGGTATTGGGTGTTAGGCCGGAGCTTGCCATTAAAAGGTTCCGTACCAATTTGCCCACCAGGTTTGAAAATGACCCTGGACCATGCCGGTTAAGCGGCATATTGCTGGAGGTTGATCCCAAAACAGGAAAGACGATTCAAATTCAGCGCATCAACCTGGAATGACACAAAATAACGGGCAAAATTACCACAATATGTATTTATGACTAATTTATTAAGCGATCCTTGATTGAATATGACAATCTTGTACCAAAAACCTTGCGAACATGCTAAAAATCAAGTATATTGTTCATGTAAGCATACAGGTTGGAGGAGGATCGTGAAAATGGAAATACTGAGAGTTTCTGCAAAATCTGTTCCAAACTCCGTGGCGGGTGCGATAGCGGGTGTGATTAGGGAAAAAGGTGCTGTGGAAGTACAAGCTGTTGGCGCCGGTGCGGCAAATCAGGCCATTAAGGCAGTTGCCATTGCCAGAGGATATCTGGCCCCCGCAGGGGTGGATATTATTTGTGTTCCCGCCTTTGCCAATATCACCATTGATGATGAGGAACGCACAGCCATCAAGCTTATTGTGGAGCCAAGGTAACAGAAAGAACCATGGGCGGAGCTCTCTGAAAAAAGATGAGCCCCGCTATTTTTTTGCAATAAAATTATGTATAGATAGCAGGGGAGAATACCTGAATGGTTGTTTTACCTGCCACAAAAACTATCTGTGCAAAACAATAATAAAGTCTGCAAGGTATTGCTTAGAATAAAAAGCAGCCCCGCGACGGCTTTGTACAATGCGTTAACAACTCCATGGTTACAGTGTGCTGTTTAACAGAACAATTTAAGTTTTTGCAGTGTGGTTGAAAGCAGCAGGTTAGCGGCTGCTTTAGCAGGGCACAATAGGGAGGAACCCATGAAACGTTTTATCAGTTTGCTGCTTGTCCTTTGCTTGACGGCAGCCCTTGGCGGATGCCAAAAAATAACCATTGACCTGCCGCTGGCGGAATCCTCCAAAGTGACCGAGGAACAACCGGCGCCGCAACCGGCAGTCATAGACACAGTGCGGGTACCATGGCAGTCTGATGATACCCTTAACCCCTACACCTGCCAAACCCTTCAGAATTTTTATCTGGGTGGGCTGTTATATGACAGCCTGGTTGCTTTGGATGAAAGCTATACCCCGCAAAACCGTCTGGCTCAGGAAATTGTCTGTGAAGACGGAAAACGATATGAAATACACATTAGAGGCGATGCCCTGTTTTGGGACGGCACCACCGTTACCGCCGCAGATGTGGCTGCTTCGCTGGAGCTTGCCCGTAACACACCTCGCTTTGCAGCCGCGCTGAAAAATATAGCCTCGGTTGAAATTCCTACGGACTCAACGGTCATTATCAATTTGGCAACTCCGGATGTGCTGTTTGACCGCAGCCTTACCTTTGCTGTTTTTAAAGCCGGAAGTGGCAGCGTGGAGGATCCTCTGGCGCTGCCCATTGGGGGCGGGCGCTACCGAATTTCGGATAATGGACAAAGCCTGGTGGCCAACAGCTCCTACTATGAGCCGGTAAAGCGTGTCAAAACAGTAGAACTGGTGGCGGTACAGTCTTTGGAGGATCAAAGCTATGGTATTTTGGATGGAACCATAGATCTAATGTATTCGGATATGCGGGGAGATTTGAATTTGGGCCTGGGCACCAGTTACCGCCAGATACCCATGAATAACCTGGTATATCTGGGTGTCAACGCAAAAAAACCTCTGTTGGATACTTCTTTTCGCAGGGCCATCAGCGACATTGTCAATCGTGACGATATTGTCCGTAAGGCCTATCTTGGCTTTGGTGCTGCCACTGCATCAGTATTTAACCCCGCCTACGGCAATGTTTCTTTAGAGTCTGCGCCGCTGGAAGATATCCAGCTGGAAGAAGTGTCCCGTCGCCTGGACGAAATGGGCTTTGCACAGCGTGATGCTGCGGGCTACCGCATGGCAAACGGAACACGCATACACCTGACTATTTTGGTGAACAAGGAAAATTCAGACCGGGAAAGTGCTGCTCAGCTTATTGCGGCAGCATTAACCCAGGCGGGGATTGAAGCTGTGGTAGATAAAGTTTCTTACGAGGAGTTTAAGCGCCGCATTGCCGAGGAACAGTATGATCTTTACATAGGCGAGATGAAAATACCATATAATAGTGATATTTTAGGAATTATTTCTACCGATACCGCCTTAAACCCCGGCGTTGTGGAAGATGCCCAAGTTTCTGCGGCTTATGGCAGCGCCAAGGCCGGGGAAATGTCACTGGGAGCACTGGATACCCTTCTTCGCCAGAAGATGCCGGTAATACCCCTGCTTTTCAGACGGGGAATTCTGTGTTTCTCCAGAGATTTTTCTGTAAATATGGTTGCAACTGAGCAGGATATTTTCTATAATATAGTGGACTGGTAATAGTTGTTACATTTTTTGGTGCAAAAACAATATCTCCCAAAAGGGTTTTGGTGATGGCGGTAGGGGGGTATAAAGTTCTGCACCGGGCAAAAAATCATATTATGATAGATAATAAGTACCTAAGGAGGATTAAGATGATAGGCTTTGAAAATACGCTGGGTTCTGTAGAGATCTCTCAGGAATATTTTGCCAACCTGGTTGGTCGGGCTGCGTCCGAGTGCTATGGTGTTTCCGGTATGGTAGGCTCCACCTACCAGGGACTCAAGTCCATGCTGGCCAATAAGGAAATTCCCGATAAGGGCGTCAGAGTTCGCACCGAGGACGGCAAGCTAGTGGTGGATATCCACATTGCAGTTACCTACGGTGTCAATATCTCCGCCATTGTCAGAAGCATCGTCCACAAGGTGCGCTACACCGTAGAAGAAGCCACGGGCTTTGCTGTGGCTAAGGTCAATGTTTTTGTGGATTCTATGAACAACGCCCAGTAAAGGCGCCGATACTTTCTATATTTTGTATGGAGAGGGCGCCGGGGCTTACCATGCCCCAAGGGACCAAGCCATCTCCGGAAGGAGCGTAAAACAAGTGATAAGCGGTAAAATACTGCGGGACGCCATGATTTCCGCGGCAAATAATATCAGCAACCAACGCCAGAGGGTGGACTCCCTCAACGTATTCCCCGTACCCGACGGCGACACCGGCACCAACATGAGCATGACCATCAATGCAGCTAAGCAGGAGCTGATGACCCTGCCTGACAGTGCAGGAGTTTATGAGGTGGCACACACTGCCTCCTCAGCTTTGCTGCGTGGTGCAAGAGGCAACTCCGGTGTTATTACCTCTCTGCTGTTCCGGGGATTTTCCAAGGGCCTGAAGGACAAAGAAACCGCTACGGCACAAGATATGGCGGCTGCTCTTGCAATCGGTGTGGAAGCGGCGTATAAGGCTGTTATGAAGCCTACGGAAGGCACCATGCTTACCGTAGCACGTCTTTCTGCCGAAAAAGCCCGCGAGGTAATTACCGATGATATGACCCTTGCCCAGCTGTGGGCCATTGTGGTAGACAGCGCCAAGGATGCTCTGGCTCAAACCCCCGAGATGCTGCCCGTGCTGAAAAAGGCCGGTGTGGTAGACGCAGGCGGTCAAGGGCTGGTATGCATTTATGAGGGTATGAAGACAGTGTTTGACGGTGGAAGCATCATTGCCGCTGCCGACGCAGCCGGTGATGAGGAGGAAACCGTTCATCTGGATTCCAATGCTGCCGGTGAATATGAAACAGAAATTACATTTACCTACTGCACCGAGTTTATTGTCATAAAAAATAAAAAGAACAGCGATGCCTTAAAGCTCCGTGCTTATCTGGAGTCCATTGGTGACAGTGCCGTTGTGGTGGATGATGAAGAAATCATCAAATGCCATGTGCATACCGAAAACCCCGGTGACGCATTGCAGGAAGCCTTGAAGTTTGGCATGCTGACCAAGCTGAAGATTGAAAATATGCGTTTGCAACATGAGGAGCAAAAGAAACGCACCGAGGCAAAGGCTGCACAAAAGGTACCTGTTGACCCCGATGTGCCCTACAGCTTTGTAGCTGTAGCAGCAGGCGAAGGTATTAAGCAGCTGTTTGTAGATTTGGGTGTTACCCAGGTGGTAAGCGGCGGCCAAACCATGAACCCCTCCACAGACGATATTCTTCATGCAGCCGAGGCCACACCCTCGCAGACTGTGTTTGTGCTTCCCAACAACAAAAATATCATCATGGCTGCCGAGCAGGCTGCAAAGCTCTGCAAGACCCGTGACATTAAAGTAATTCCCACCCGTACCATTCCTCAGGGCCTGGGTGCAATGCTTGCTTTTGACGACAGCGCCGAGATAGCCGATAATGTAATAGCGATGTCCAAGGCTGCCGAGAATGTCTCCACCGGCCAAATCACCTTTGCTGCCCGTGACAGTGACTATGATGGTCACAAGATTAAGGAAGGCGAGCTTCTGGCTCTGGATAACGGCAAGGTCTCCTTTACCGACCGTGACCTAAAAAAGGCTGCAGTAAAGCTGACCAAGCAGCTGGTGGATAAGGACAGCTCTTTTGTAACCCTACTTTATGGTGAGGATGTTACCGACGAGCAGGCCAAGGAGCTGGAAGAAGCGGTTCGGGAAAAGCTGCCCAAAGAGATGGACATTGCGCTTATTAGCGGTGGCCAGCCTGTTTACTACCTGATTATTTCTGTTGAATAAACCGCTTTCATTTTTGCAGACTTACTTTGGAGCCGGGCTTTTTCCCGGCTCCTTTTTAACTTTTTGGTAAAATTTTTGTATGAATAAAGGGCACCTGCAGATACTTGACAAGGATAAGGCTATGCCGTAAACTAGGAGAAGCAACAGTTGTTACAAAAACAGTTGTTACACTATGGGCAACAACGCACAATTTATCGCCAATGTTTTATGCACTGACTTCGTTGCAGATTTTCATCGGATTAGATAACAATGCTGCTTGCACACTTAGTGTTTGCTGCGTTTTAGCCTTGTCTGATCAAGGCTTTGCTGATGCGGCCCCGGAACCTGAAAAGATGTGGTGTTGTTTTCCCTATACTTTTGACGGTAATGTGCCCAGTGGCAATCAACAGCACTTCTTTAGGGTTGCAGGATGTCTTTGCAGCTGTTACGGCTAAAAACGCAGCTTAGGCAACACGTATTTTATAGATGCAAAAGGGCGGATATTGTGTGAGTTGTTTGAATATTGTACTGGTGGAGCCCAGAATCCCTCAGAATGCAGGAAACGTAGCCCGGACCTGTGCAGCCACCGGGGCCAGACTCCACCTGGTAAGACCCATGGGCTTTGAGGTGGATGACGCCAAGCTAAAACGTGCGGGGCTGGATTACTGGCATTTTCTTGATATTACCTATTACGACAGTCTGGGCGACTTTTTACACCAAAATGAAGGAGCCCCTATGTACTTTTTTACCACCAAAGGCACAACAGTACATAGCGATGCCCAATATCCGGACAATGCTTTTTTGGTGTTTGGACGTGAGGATGCGGGCTTGCCGGAAGAACTGCTGCTGCAGCATCCCGGGCAGTGTTTAAGGATGCCCATGCTGCAAGGGTTGCGCAGCCTGAATTTATCCAATACTGTGGCCATAGGCGCCTACGAGGTGCTGCGGCAGTGGGGGTATCCCCAGCTGCAAAACAAGGGCCAGTTGCATCATTATCAGTGGGAGGAACCAGAGTTTGATTAAAATTATAACCGACTCCGCAGCAGACATCCCCAAAAATGAGGTGGAGGCCCTGGGAATACAGGTGCTGGCTATCCCCATTACCGTGGATGGAGTAACCTATATGGAGGGCGAAGATTTTACCAGCGAGGAATACTATAAGATGCTGGTAGCAGCCAAGGAGTTACCCACAACCTCTCAGATTACTGCGTTGAGGTATGCCGAGGCCTTTGATAAGGCTGTAAAAGAAGGCTATAACCATATTATCTGCGTCACCATCACCTCCAAGGGCTCCGGTATTTTTAATGCCGCCAATTTGGCAAAGCGCATGATACTGGAGGAACAACCTGCTCTGTGTGAAAATGTCACCATTGATATTGTGGATTCCCGTACCTACACCTATGTGTACGGGCTGGCCGTGGTGGCTGCCGCCAAGGCTGTTAAAGCGGGTAAAAGCCGCAATGAAGTTTTGGATGTTCTCAACGACCATTTGACAAACTATCATGTTTATGTGGGCTTGTTTAACCTGGATTATGCAAAAAAAAGCGGGCGCATTACCTCTGCTGCTGCTTTTGTTGGTGAAATTATGGGCTTTCGTCCCATTTTAACGCTGGTGGACGGTGCGCTGGAAACCCACAGTAAGGTGCGGGGTGACCACAAGCTCATTGAGGCACTGTGCCAGCTTTGCAAAGAAGACTTCGTCAATGACGGCAGACCTTTTTACATCATCCGTGCAGACAGTAAGGAAAATGCCCACACGTTGGAAAAAATGGTTGCCAAACAAACCGGCCTTAAGTGCGCCGGCACCTACCTGATGGGTGGTTCCATTGTAACCAACTCCGGCCCCACCATTATTGGTGTGGTGTATCCTGTGGCCAAAAAATAACACAGTTTAAAAACCCACCTAAAAAGATTAAAATCTTTTTAGGTGGGTTTTAGTATGTTTATTGAGATTTTACCCTTTTTGACGTATAATAAAAACTATGTGTGACGGTATTTATCATTGTGCGGCAGCAGCGTTGGCATTTAGATTTAAATGGCAGTGGCAGAGCCGCATGGCAAATTTATATTGGGCTTTGTCTATATGATTTATAAACCCCCACAGCCTTAAAAAACCACAACATGTTAGGAGGTGGTGTCTATGCCGCCCCGCGCATTGACTCCGGAAGAAAAATTTATTCAAATGACCCAAACACCGGTAGCACCGCTTATTTTTCGTCTTGCAGTTCCCACTATCATCTCTATGCTGGTAACCTCCGTCTATAACATGGCAGATACATTTTTTGTGGGTAGGCTGGGTACCAGCGCCACAGGCGCTGTGGGCGTGGTTTTTCCGCTGATGGCTATAATTCAGGCCATTGGCTTTACCTTTGGTATGGGCAGCGGCAACTATGTTTCTCGGCTGCTGGGCAGCCGTGACCAAGAAAAAGCTATACATGTGGCGTCGGTGGGCTTTGTTTCTGCAGTATTATGCGGCGCTTTGGTCACCTTCTTTGGTTTTGCTTTTTTTGATGACGCACTGCGTCTTTTGGGCGCTACCGAAACAATTTTGCCTTATGCACGCTCCTATGCAGCTTATATCCTGCCTGCGGCGCCTTTTATGGCAGGTGCCTTTGTGCTGAATAATATTTTACGTTACCAGGGCAGCGCCTTTTACAGCATGGTGGGCATTGGCATTGGCGGCGTGGTTAACATCATATTAGACCCTATTTTTATTTTTGTGTTTGATATGGGTGTAAGCGGTGCGGCACTGGCCACCATGCTCAGTCAGATGCTGAGCTTTGGTATCTTGTTTTATCAAAACTATGGGCGCAACGGCAACATCAAGGTATCGCTACGGCATTTTAAGCCCAGCACCGAAATTTATAAAGAGATTTTTAAAATCGGGTTGCCCTCTTTTTACCGCCAAGGCCTTGCCAGTGTTGCCGGTATCTTCCTTAATCTGGGAGCAGGCGCCTACGGCGACGCTGCTATTGCTGCCATGTCCATTGTAAACCGTGTGGTGATGTTTGCCTTTTCTGTGCTGCTGGGCTTTGGGCAGGGGTTTCAGCCGGTCTGCGGCTTTAATTACGGCGCAAAGCGTTACGACAGGGTGCGGCAGTCCTATTGGTTTTGTGTCAAGGTGGGGGCTCTTGTACTGGTTGGATTTTCGGTAGTGGGCTTTGTGTTTGCGTCTTATATTATTGAGCTGTTCCGCCGGGGAGACCCCGAGGTGATTGCCATTGGCTCTGCTGCCTTGCGGTTTCAGTGTATGACATTACCCCTGTCTGCCCTGGTAGTGCTGGATAATATGCTGATGCAAAATCTGGGCGAAACTCTGGGGGCATCCTTGCTGGCTGTTGCGCGTCAGGGGCTGTTCTTTATTCCCATGATACTGGTGTTGCCCCTATTTTGGGGGCTGACCGGCGTGGAATGTGCTCAAAGCTGCGCAGACATTCTGACCTTTTTGCTGGCCCTGCCATTGGGCTTTGCCACCTTAAGAAAGATTGCGGTGCTGGAGGCCCAGCAGGGGGGTACAGAGACCTTGCAAAATGCAAAGGAAATGTCGTAAAAAAACCCATGAGATGGGCATAATAGCCAGTGTGTAGGCGCTTTGGAATCAATACTGATAAATGTTTAACAAAAAAGTGCAAAAGCTATGGGAAACATACCCGTTTTTATTGCAAAAACAGCTAATTTGCTTTACAATAGGGTACGGTAAAAACTGCTGAAAATACTATTTTGCCAATAAAGGCAGTATGCTTTTTATTCAATTTAGTAACTAGGCAGCGCTGTGGCTGCTTTTTGTGCTTTGGAGTACAGCACCTTGGCGCCAACTGTTAATTGTTAACACAACCAGAAAGGATGAAGCAATATGAATACCCTGAACAAAGTCACTATCGAGGATCTTAACCCCGCAGGAAAGCGCGTCCTGGTTCGCTGCGATTTCAATGTGCCCATGAAAGAGGGCGTTATTACCAACGATAACCGCATTGTTGCCGCACTGCCTACCATCAAGTATCTGATGGACAAGGGTGCCAAACTCATCCTTTGCTCTCACTTGGGTAAACCCAAGAACGGCCCTGAGGCAAAGTTCTCTCTGGCTCCCGTTGCTGTACGTTTGGGTGAGCTGCTGGGCAAGCCTGTTGTTTTTGCAGATGACGATACCGTTGTAGGGGAACATGCAAAGGCTGCAGTTACCTCTATGAAGGACGGCGATATTGTTCTGCTGCAAAATACCCGTTTCCGTGCCGAGGAAACCAAGAACATTGATACCTTCAGCAAAGACCTTGCTTCTTTGGCAGACATCTACGTAGATGATGCCTTTGGCTCTGCCCACCGTGCCCACTGCTCCACCGCAGGCATTACTGACTACATCAAGGATACCGCTGTAGGCTATTTGATGCAGAAGGAAATTGCTTACTTGGGCAACG
>JAEYXR010000058.1 GCA_023431215.1 Bacillota bacterium | reverse complement strand
ATCTGGCAGTGGCCATGGCAGTCAAGGCCTTTCGCGCTCACGAAATCAACCGAATTATTCTGACCCGCCCGGCGGTAGAGGCAGGCGAAAAACTGGGCTTTTTGCCCGGTGATTTGCAAAACAAGGTAGACCCTTACCTGCGCCCTTTGTACGATGCCCTGTTTGATATGCTGGGTACCGAAAATTTTCAAAAATACTTAGAGCGGGGCAACATTGAGGTGGCACCACTAGCTTACATGCGCGGCCGTACCCTGGATGACAGCTTTATTATTCTAGATGAGGCTCAAAACACCACCCCGGAGCAGATGAAAATGTTTCTTACCCGTCTAGGCTTTAACTCCAAGGCCATCATCACTGGCGATATCACCCAAATCGACCTGCCTGACCCACGCCGCAGCGGTCTGGTGGAGGCTGCCAAGGTGCTGCGTGATATCCCCGATATCGGTATTTGCCAGTTTAGCGAAAAAGATGTGGTGCGTCATCGTCTTGTACAGGATATTATTAAGGCCTACGAAAAGTTTTACAATAAAGAAAACGCCAAAAAGAAGTTTTAACCGTTATTTTGTATCCGTCAACTGCCTGTTTGCCTGTGCGTGGGCAGCCGGATACTTTAGAACCCTGTAATCAATCGGCGTCTTGCGTTTTGATAAGCAGGCATTTTCTATTCTACGTGTCGTCGCACAGCGGCAGAAGGGACATTCATTATGGATAAGGTTAAAGTACAAATTTCAAATCGTCAAAAGGACGTTAAAATTCCATCCGGCATCAGACTGCTGATTCGCCGCTGCTGCACTGCAGTGCTGGAAAATGAAAAGTTTGAAGGCAGCGCAGAGGTCAGTGTCAGCTTCCTCAACAATGCTCAAATCAAAGAACTCAATGCCGAACACCGCAACAAAGACATTGAAACCGATGTGCTGTCTTTTCCTTTGGGTGAAAACGGCGTGTACGATTTAAACATGGAAACCGGCGCTTATATGCTGGGGGACATTGTTATTTCTGTAGAGAAAGCCATTGATCAGGCCGAGCTGTATGGTCACACCCTTCAGCGTGAAATTGGTTTTCTTACCGTACACTCCATGCTGCACCTGCTGGGCTACGACCATGAAGAAGGCGGCTTGGCCGCAACCTTGATGCGGGAAAAAGAGGAACTGATCCTGGATCAGCTTGGCCTGACCCGAGACGTTACCTACATCGTACCCGCTCAGGAATGAACCGGCTGCGCTCGCTGCGGCGTAGCTTTGCCTGCGCCATGGCGGGCCTGTGGACAGCTGTTTGCACCCAACGCAATCTGCGTATTCATCTGGCTGCCACCTGCTGGGCCTTTTGGTTGGGTCAGCAGCTAAAGCTTGACCCTTCGCAGCTTGCCGTACTGCTGCTGACCTGTGCGGTGGTGGTAATTGCAGAGCTGCTGAATACGGCAGTAGAACATCTCACTGATCATTTAATTCCTACCAGAAGTGAAAATGCACGTGCCGCCAAGGACACTGCAGCCGGTGCTGTTCTGGCCTCGGCGCTGTTTGCTGTTTGTGTGGGCGTTGTTCTGCTCTGGCAGCCAAAGGAGCTTTGGGCACTGGTTCAAAGGTTTGTTGCTGTACCTACCCAATTGGCTATTTTGGCCATTTGTGCCGCACTGTCGGCTTGGTTTGTCTTTTTCTTTGGTGAGGCACTGCACAGCAGCAAAACGGATAAACAAATAAAAAAGTAACCGCAGTATACCTGCGATGAGGAAGTAAGGAGTCTGCATGACTGAAACAACTTCGGCATTTATTGCCATTGTGGGCAAACCCAATGTGGGTAAAAGCTCACTGCTGAACCGCCTGGTGGGCGAAAAAGTCGCCATTGTCACCAATAAACCCCAAACCACACGTACCCGTATCACCGGCGTGCTCACCAAAGAGGAGTGTCAGCTTGTCTTTTTTGATACCCCCGGTTTGCATAAACCCAAAACCGCATTAAGCCAGTATATGGTTAAACAGGTTGGTGACACTGTAGCCGACGTGGATTTGGCTGTGCTGGTGGTAGAGCCTACCGGCCCCATTACCAAGGCGGAGCAGGAGCTGATTGAAAGCTTCCGCAAGCAGCATTTGCCTGCCATTGCCGTCATCAACAAAATTGATACCATTAAAGACAAGTCTGAGCTGATGCCCAAAATGGCCGCTCTTTCCGAAGCCTTTGAGTTTGACCAGATTATTCCACTAAGCGCCCGCAGCGGCGAGGGTTGTGACCTGCTGCTTTCTATCCTCATGGGCTACGGCGAAGAAAGTCCTCATTTCTTCCCAGATGACACCCTCACCGATCAGCCCGAGCGTGTGCTTTGTGCAGAAATTCTGCGGGAAAAGGTACTGCTGAATATGCAGGAGGAAGTGCCCCACGGCA
The DNA here is from genome assembly GCA_023431215.1 of Bacillota bacterium. Lineage (GTDB taxonomy): Bacteria > Bacillota > Clostridia > Oscillospirales > Ruminococcaceae > Angelakisella. The sequence goes on along the minus strand of JAEYXR010000058.1, from coordinate 17,158 downwards.
TTGCCATCACCATTGAGGAAATGAAAGAACGTCAAGGCCCAGAGGCTAAAACCATCATGGATATTCAAGCGGTAATTTATTGCGAACGCCAAAGCCACAAGGGCATGGTCATTGGCAAAGGCGGGCAGATGCTGAAAAACATTGCCAGTGCCGCAAGAACCGATATGGAGGCCTTTTTGGATGTTAAGGTAAACCTGCAGTGTTGGGTCAAGGTGAAAGAAGACTGGCGCAATCAGGAGCGCTTTATTCGCAATTTTGGCTTTCAATAAGCTGCTTTGCCGGTAAAAAAGTTTCAATTATAATTATTTTTTGCAGCCTCTTTATCAAATACCTTTCTAGAACCGCTGTTTAAGCGCCTTTGGCTGTCAATACCTAAAACACTGGAAAAAGCATCACACTTTTCCTCTAATATTTTAACAGCAGCAGCGTAAAATGAATAGTACACAACCATTGGAGGTGTACCTTGATGAATAAGCGCTCTGAAAACTGCTGGAAAAAATTCTGCGAGACCGGGCAGGTCTCCGATTATCTGGAATACCGCAGTGCCGTAGCCTTTAACCAAAAGTCTCCGGACGCTGAGCAAAGGGAGGGAGAGCCTCATGCAGCTGGAGACACACGCAGTGGTGGTCAGAGAGAAAGCATTGGATGAATACGATAAGCTGCTGACCCTGCTTACCCCCGACCGTGGGCTCATTACCGCTTATGCTAAAAATGCCCGTAAAATGAAGGGCAGCATGGCAAGTGCTACCGAACTGTTGTGTTATTCGTATTTTCAAATTTTTGAAAACCGTGATAAAGCTTTTGTTGACAAAGCAGAAAGCGATACGGTATTTTTTGGCCTGCGGCAGGATATGGACAAGCTGTCGCTGGCTACATATTTTTGCCAGCTCTGCTGTGAGCTGGTGCCGGAGGGAGACGGAGAAAGCGGCTATCTGCGGCTGCTCCTCAACTCCCTTTATCTTTTGGAAAAAGGGGCACTTCCCCTTTTGCAGCTCAAGGCTTTGTTTGAGCTTAAGATGCTCTGCTTTGCAGGCTATATGCCCGACCTTACAGCCTGCTGCCACTGTGACGATTTTGAGGGTAAAGGCGTGTTTTTTGCCCCCAGTCAGGGAACAGTGTTTTGTGGGGGCTGCGTGGAGCGGGCAAAAGCGCTGGATATTTCTCTTATCCCTCTTTCTCCCGGTGTTTTTGAAGCCATGCGGCATATCGCTTACAGCAATTTTGAAAAGCTGTTCTTTTTTAAGCTTTCGGATACGGGTATTGGGGAGCTGGCAGCAGTAAGCCAAAACTACCTACTGTGTCAGGTGGAACGGATGCTGCCCGCCCTGCGTTTTTTTGAAACGATGGTAATGCCAGGGCAAACCATTCCCAAATTATAAGCCAACGGCAAATAGCTTGTAAGGCAAAAATGATTGTATTCTAACACCACACCCTTAAAAGCTTTCTGTTTTCAACCCCTTTTATTCCGGTATTCAGATTGAATAAGCTACCCTTTGGGGTACAACTCCCTTGCGGCCTGCTGCATCCAAACGGGTGCAAAGCCGCCGAAAGAAAGGAGAAACCATGCAACACAATCGTCACCAAAATGCTTTGGAGCTGCCAAAGGTATTGGCGCTGCTTGCTGCCAAAACCACCTGTGAAACAGCAGCGCAGCGCGCTCTGGAGCTAACGCCATATACCGACTTCCGCGATGTTGTGACCGCTGTGGGCCGTACCGCCGACGTCAACAGCCTGACCACTCGCTACAGCACCCCCTCCATGGGCGGCATCCGTGACTGTTCCGGCCAGCTGCGCCGTGCACAGGTTGGGGCACGGCTTTCCATTCCCGAAATTCTTGCCGTTTGCCGTTTGCTTAAGACCATTCGTAACGTAAAGGACTGGCGCCGCCAGTGCTCCGACAACACCTCTGTGGACTTTCTTTTTGAAGTGCTCACCCCTGTGCGCTCTTTGGAAGAGGACATTGACCACGCCATTCAAAACGAAGACGAGCTTGCTGACAATGCCTCTCCCGCTCTGCGGGACATTCGCCAGCGTATTCGTCGTGCCCAGCTTAAAATCAGAGAACAGCTGGACCATATTATTCGTTCCCCCCAGTATGCCAAGGTGCTGCAGGAATCCATTATTACCATTCGTGACGGACGTTTTGTAGTGCCTGTGCGCGCAGAGTGCAAAGGTGAAATGAAGGGGCTTGTTCACGACACCTCCTCCAGCGGCGCCACGGTGTTCATTGAACCCATGGCAGTGGTGGATGCCAACAACGAAATCCGTATGCTGGAGGGTGAGGAGCAGCAGGAGATTGACCGCATTTTGCTGGAGCTTTCCGGCCGCATCGGTGAAGTGGCAGATGCCACTATGGAAAGCTTTGACGCACTGGTTGAGCTGGATGTGCTGTTTGCCAAATCCCGCCTTGCCGACTCTATGAAGGCCACAGTGCCCGAAATCAGCCAGAACGGCATCATCAAGCTGAACAAAGCCCGCCATCCTCTGATTGCAAGAGATAAGGTTGTTCCCGTAGATATTATTCTGGGCGACGGCTTTGACACACTGGTCATTACCGGCCCAAACACCGGCGGTAAAACTGTAGTACTCAAAACCTTGGGTCTGCTGACCATGATGGCTGCCTGCGGCTTATTGCTGCCTGTGGCTTCGGGCAGCTGTGTCCCTGTGTTCCGCCATATTCTGGCGGACATCGGCGATGAGCAGAGCATAGAGCAAAGCCTTTCTACCTTTTCGGCTCATATTACCAACATTATCTCCATTTTGGAGCAGGCGGACGACCAAAGCCTTGTGCTGGTGGATGAGCTGGGGGCCGGAACAGACCCCTCCGAGGGCGCCGCACTGGCGGTATCCATCATCGAGCACCTGCGGGCCAAAGGGGTGCGCCTTGCAGCTACCACCCACTATGCCGAAATCAAAATGTATGCTTTGTCTACCCCAGGAGTAGAAAATGGCAGCTGTGAATTTGATGTAGAGACCCTCTCCCCCACCTATCGTCTGCTCATCGGTGTGCCGGGGCGCTCCAATGCCTTTGCCATCAGCCGCCGACTGGGCTTGCCCGATATGGTCATTGACCGCGCCCGCCAGCTGCTTTCTACCGAAAACACCCGCTTTGAGGATGTGGTGGATAAGCTGGAGCAGGCCAGACAAACTCTGGAAAAAGAGCAGATAGCCGCACTCTCCAACCGTCAGCAGGCGGAGTATATCAAAAAGCAGATTGAGACTGAAAAGCAGCGTCTGCAAAAGGAAATGGAAAAGGAAATTGCCGCAGCGCGCTCTCAGGCACAAACCATAGTGGAGCGTGTGCGTAGCCAGACCGACCTGCTGCTTAACGAGCTGGAAGAGCTGAAAAAGCAAAAAGATAAGGAAGATTTTGGGGCTAAGGTATCTGCTGTCAAGGGCGGTTACAAGGGTCGGATTGAAAAACTGCGTGATATGGCCGACCCCATTACCAAGCGCAAGGAAGAAGCCTATTCCCTGCCTCGCCAGCTCAAGTCCGGCGACACGGTTCTCCTTACCGACATCAACAGTGAAGCAACTGTCCTTTCCGGCCCGGATAAAAGCGGCATGTTTTTGGTTCAGGCAGGCATTCTCAAAACCAAGGTATCTGCCGACAACCTGCGTCTGGTGGAGCGCACCACCAAGGTCACCTTTAACAACCAGCGTCGGGTACGCCCCACTGCCGATAAAAAAGAGCCTGTAAAAATGGAACTGGACCTCCGAGGCATGGCTTCGGACGAGGGTATTATGGAGGTTGACCGCTTTTTGGACCGTTGTGTTCTGTCGGGGCTTGGCACCGTTACCATCATTCATGGTAAGGGTACGGGTGTACTGCGCAAGGCCGTGCGCGACCACTTAAAACGACATCCCAGTGTACGTACTTCCCGCCCCGGTTTGTATGGCGAGGGAGAAGACGGTGTCACTGTAGTAGAACTGAAATAACGGAGGACCTCATGCCAAAACTGGAATGTATATTTTCAGATCTGGATGGCAGCCTGCTGCGCAGTGACCACACCATCCACCCCGATGACATTACCACCATTCAAACACTAAGAAGTAAAGGTGTGCCGGTGATTATTGCCACCGGCCGCCACCACGAAATTGCCCGTCCCGTTTATGACATTGTTGGTGGTTCCATTGGTTATCCCACTATTACCTGCAACGGCAGCAACCTGTACGATTACGAAACCGAAAGTTCGGTGCGGTGTCTGCTGATTCCCACCCACAAAGTGGCAGAACTATGGGAGTATATCCAAAACAACAAGCTTATAGCTTACCTGTACACCGACGAATGCTGTTACTATGACCCCAATGATAAGCGCCTGGATTTTCGTCAGGGCACCATTACCATCTGTGGCGACACACCTGTGGTGGTTCACAGCATGGACGAAATTACAGACCCCACGCAGTATAATGTCACCAAGTTTGTCATTTCGGGTGCTACAGAAGATACCCAGCAGGGCTTTCGGCAGGCTTTTCCTCCCCAAAGCGGTTTGGAATTCTGTTTTTCCGGCCCCGGCATTCTGGATGTTAACTGTGTAGGCGGCGATAAGGGTGATGCCGTACAGTGGATGTGTAAGCATTACGGCCTTGACCCTGCCAACGTGCTTTGTCTGGGAGATAACTATAACGACTACGGAATGCTTAAGGCTGCCGGCTGGTCGGTGGCACCTCAAAATGCCAGCGATGGCATCAAGGAGGTTTGCCGTTTTATCACCTCTCACCATGATAACCACCCCCTTACCACCGCAATACGGGAGCTGTTCCCTCAGTACATAGACTAGTGTATACCATAAGTAAAACCATATGGCAGATTTTTAGCCATATCATGCTACAAAGCCTTCACACTCCACCAGTGCCTATACATCCCCACGTTCACAATCTTTGGCGGATTACTAAAGATGTGGCAAAGGTTCTACGGCTATGGGCTGATTTTTCAGGAGGTATCGTTTTCATGCGTACAAAGCATGTGATTGTGGAAGCCTACGACCCAAAGTGGAACAAAGATTTTGAAAAGATTGCCTCGGAGTTGTCCAAAATTCTCGGTGCCGCCGCCATTGCCATTGAGCATGTGGGCAGTACCTCTGTACCGGGTCTTAGCGCCAAACCCATTATTGACCTGGATGTGGTGGTACAAAACGACAACCTTCCCCATGTAATCAGTATTTTGGAGGAACATGGTTATATTCATGAGGGTGATTTGGGTATTACAGGCCGGGAAGCCTTTGCCTATACCCAAAAAGAACACCTGATGCTGCATCATTTGTATGTCTGCCCCCAAAACTCCCCCGAGCTTTATCGCCACCTAACCTTTCGCAACTGGCTGCGCAGCCATCCGGAGGATGTGGCCGCATACAGCCGCATCAAGGAAGAGGGCGCACGGCAATACCCCCTTGACATTGATGCCTACTGCGAGTATAAGGCGCCTGTTATTACAGAAATCTATGCAAAATGTGGGCTGCTGTGACTTTAAAAAAAGCCTCTGCCTGAATACATGGCTTTTCCCAAAAATGATACTGCAGCCCATGCACCAACGCCTTAAATATAATTTGGCCTTGCGGCTCTGCCTCGGCTGTTTCAATCTTTATGCACCTGCCAAAGGCAGATGTGCAATAAATAATCCTGCGGATTATTTATATTCTATTACATAAAAACAACGCCTCTGCGGACACTAAAAAAGCTGTGTCCTTGGAGGTGTTTTTTCTATGTCATCATTTTTAATCAAAGCCTTTTCTTACCATAACAAAAACTCCCGCAGCAAGGAGCTTGCCGTTCTCTTCTTGCTATTTGCCTTTGGCGGAGCAGTTTACAGCCTGCTGGAAACCTTGTACAGAGGCTATACTCACTGGACTATGGCGCTGACAGGCGGTGCCTGTACCGCTACGCTGTATGCACTAAGCAAGCCATTGTCAAAGCTGAAGCTGTGGAAAAAATGTGGCATTGGTTCACTCATTATTACCTTCTATGAATTTGTAGTAGGCTGTATTGTCAACCTATGGTTTGGCTGGCAGGTGTGGGACTACTCTGCAGTGCCGGGAAACTTACTGGGGCAGATTTGTCCCCTTTTCAGTCTAATCTGGTTTATGCTGTGTGCACCGCTTTTTGTCCTATGCAGCTGGCTTCGCAAAATACTGACTTAAAATTTGTTTTTTATCACGTACAAGCCACATTTGTGTAAAATACCTTTGGCATTCTATTGTTTGATACAAAAAATTTTGCTTCCAGTATTTGGCCTATCAAATAAAGTAAAATTTACAATAAATTTGTATGATTATGCCGATATATATGGTAATATTGGGTCAACTCTTTTCGTTTTATCATTGAGACGCTAATGCAAAGCAATTTGCTTTGCTTAAAAATAGGGCATTTTCTGTTTGTGAATAGTAAATTACCCTTTTGCCGGTGCACAAAGGTCTAAACACTATGGGCGTAAGACGGCCATGGTATCAATAACTATCAAAGTGATTCACTTTTATTCAGACAACAGTAAAATGCCCCCGGATAAGGGCGATGCCCGGGAGGAAAATGATGCAAATAAAAAAATTGTTGCCGCGGCTGGGGGCAGGGTTCCTTGCCGCATCAATACTAACCGTCTCTGCCACTCCTGCCATGGCGGCAGGACGTTACAATGATTACAACACCATTGTCAACGGCATTAACCTGGCAGTACCACAAAAGCTGGCAATTTGTAAGCCCTCCGGCAACATCACCTCTGCAGTTGGCAGCTATTATATCACAGGTACCAGTAACCCCAACCAACCTCTGTACATGGATGGAACTGCTGTTGAGGGCAGAGGGCGCAACGGCAGTTTTGGTGCTTATGTCACACTAAGCCCCGGCGCCAATACTTTTACCTTCACCCAGGGAAATCAAAGCAGCAGCGTTACCATTACATATAACACACAGGGTGGCTACTCTACCACCAATTCGGTTACCAAGATGACCCCCCAGTACGACTCCGGTTATGAAGGCGGCAGCACCTTGTCCTTGAGCTGTGTGGCTCCCTCCGGTAGCCGTGTCACTGCAACCCTAGGCGGCGTTACCGTGCAGCTTGGGCAGGTGGCCGCGGCAATGGACGGTGTCCCCGCCCGCTTTAAGGGAGAAATCACCATTCCCGGTGTCAGCGCTGTTACCAATTTGGGTCCCATTACCTACACTCTTACCTGGCAGGGTTCCACCAAAAATATTCCCTCTGCGGGTAATATATACGGTGTTCCCAAAGGCGGCACCATGCTGGTGCAGGTAATAGATACCTCTTCTAACCTATACCCCGACGGCGAAACTGAAACCAGCTTTTTGACCACTGCAAAAAAAGGCGCAATTGACGCTGTTATAGATCAAAACGACCTGCGCTACAAGCTGGCCATGGGCGGATGGATCAATAAGGACACCGTAAAGCCCCTTACAGGCGGCACCAACCAAAACACTGTCAGCGGAGTAGGTTTTTCCTCTACGGTTTGGGGCGAGCGCTATAAATTCAGTGGTACCACCAACCCCATGACCACAACCTCCCGCAGTGGCAACAAGCTTAGTATTACCCTGCACCACACCAGCGGCATTGCCTCTGTGCCTACCGGACAAAGTAAGCTGTTTGACAGTGCGTCTGTCACTCAACAGGGTGATGATACCGTGATAGAATTTACCCTTGCCCAAGGCAAAAGCCTGTGGGGCTATACCATTGAATATGCAGACGGCGTCACTACCCTTTACTGCAAATATCCTGCTACTCTTTCCGGCAATGCCAACCTTCCTTTGTCTAATATTATTGTGGCTTTGGATGCCGGACACGGCGGTGTGGACAGTGGGGCCCTTGGCCCAACGGGACAAAGCGGACCCATGGAAAAAGACATTACCGCTGCCACAGCTTTGGCTTTAAAGCGCAGACTGCAGTCTTTGGGTGCAACCGTTATATATTCTGCCCCGGGAGAAGGAAAAACAAATCTAACCGCCCGTATGCAGCCTGCCCATGACCAAAAGGCAGATTTGTATCTCTCACTGCACTGCAACAGTGTAGCAGGCAATGGGTTAAAGCCAAGCGGTACCGAAATTTATTATTATGAGGACATTGCCAAGCCCTTTGCCCAGGTGCTGCAAAAGAACCTGGTGGCTGCCACCGGGCGCAACAACCGCGGTTCCAAATTCTCTAACTACCGTGTTACCCTCAACACCCTTGCCCCTGCTGTGCTTGTAGAAATGGGCTTTGTCAGCAATCCTGTGGAATACGATGAGCTTTGCAGCAATGATGTAATCTATACCACTGTCAACGCCATTGCAGACGGCATTCTGGAGTTCTTGGCATAAATTTATCCCTCCCCTTTGTTGCTAAACAGCCTTTGGGCAGCCACATAAGATGGCCGCCCAAAGGCTGCTTTTATAATAAGGAGCACTCAAAAGAGCAAAGTGGTTGAAATTGCCTCTGGTAGTGATATACTGTTTTTTAACAGCACAAAACAGTGTGCTAAACTACATCTACAGGAGGTGAAACAAGGTATGAAAGGATTTTCTGTTGCAGGGCTGGTGCTTGGCATTGTAGGCGCTGTTTGCGGTGCTTTGGCAGCTGTGTTTAGCCTAATTTCTTTGCTGATGCTTCGGCGCAGGCGGTAAAAATAGCTGTTAATAGGCGGCTGCGCCATTTACTTCCAAAGAAAGTGGCAATACAATACTATGGCAAAGTACGCGCCAATTCTTTATAATTTATTCATAGATGTTACTTGTGACAGTGGTCACATGACTATTGATTAACAGTAAAGGTTGGCGAAAAAAAATGGAAACAATGTCTTTGCTTCAGGAGATTATAACCGAGGATGGCGGCCGCATGTGGTGCACTTACCGAATGATACAGGAGCCGGATTTGGAAAACGGAGGCTGCTCTTATGGAATTAGATGCTGCCTGGAGGGTATGCAAACTTCCGTATCGGAGCATAGTTATACCGAAATTCACCACATTTCTTCTCATGAAGAGAAGGTAGAGGATTTGATACGTTTTTTGGCAAAGAAACAGGTGCTGCCTGTACATATAAAGGATATGATTTCCGATTTGTTGGGATAAACCAGCTTCATCCGCGGCACACTAATACTATCTTACCGCGTTTTGCGGTGCCAAAGGAGATGGTTTGAAGGTGGCTGCATTGAATAGCAACTATCAGCAAAATCAAAAGCTCCTGGACGATGCCCTGCGCATTGACAGGAGCTTTGATCTTGTTGCCAAGGACATGATGATTAGCAGCCGCAAGGCACGCCTCTATTTTGTAGACGGCTTTGCCAAAGACGCGGTTGTAGAAAAGATTATGGAATTTTTGCTTTCACTCACCCCTGAACAAATGGATGCCACCCGGGATGCCGCCGATTTTTCCTGCCGTTATGTCTCTTATCTGGAAGCGGATATTCAAAACCAGCTGGAACCAATACTCACTGCTGTATTATCGGGCACTATGGCTCTTTTGGTAGAGGGTTATAGTGAAGTAGTCCTCATCGATTCCCGAACCTACCCCGCAAGAGGAGTGGAAGAGCCGGACGACGACCGGGTTCTCCGTGGTTCTCATGAGGGCTTTGTAGAAACTTTGGTCAGCAATACCGCTTTGGTGCGCCGCCGCATTCGTGATCCCAACCTCACTATGGAAATTGTACAGATTGGTGAAAAATCCAAAACCGATGTGGTGTTGTGCTATTTAAAAGGCAAGGCCGACGACGAGCTTGTCAGGGATATCCGCAACAATCTGTGCGCCATCCGTGTAGACGCTCTGTCTATGAGTCAGGAAAGCTTGGCCGAATGCCTTGTAGCCAAAGGCTGGTGGAATCCTTTTCCTAAGGTGCGATATACACAGCGCCCCGATACCGCCTCTGCCAGTGTTACCGAAGGGGGCATTTTAATTATTGTAGACAATTCTCCTTCGGTGATGGTATTGCCCACTCGCTTGTGGGATTTTACGCAGGAAACCAACGACTATTACTTTCCGCCCCTTGTGGGCAGCTATCTGCGCATTGTGCGTATGATCGTGTTTCTTGCTACCCTCCTCCTTACTCCAACCTGGTTTTTACTAGTGCAAAATCCGCAAATCATTCCTTATTGGCTGGATTTTATCCGTGTAGATGAGCCAAACTCGGTTCCCCTGTTAGCTCAACTGATACTGGTTGAGCTGATTATTGATGCCCTAAAACTTGCCTCACTCAATACGCCCAGTGCACTGAGCAACTCCTTTAGTGTAGTTGGTGCGCTAATTCTGGGTGAATTTGCCGTAAAGGCCAAGTGGTTTGTACCCGAAGTGGTGCTGTACATGGCCTTTGTAGCCATTGCAGATTTTGCACAGCCCAGTTTTGAGCTGGGGTATACCATTAAGCTGTTCCGTATGATACTCCTCATTTTATCCGGCATCTTTGGGGTTTGGGGGTATATTGCAGGGCTTGTCCTGATGCTGATAGCGGCTATTACCACACCCACCATTACCGGCAGAAAATACCTGTACCCCCTAATTCCTTTTAATGGGCATGACTTTTTACGTCTGATGCTGCGGCTGCCCATTCACCGAAAAAACCGTTAGAATGTTCTATATTAATATTTTATGTGATATAAAGATAAACATAAAATTGGACGAAAGCACCACGAGCCGCCCCGCCCACAGGCGTTTGACCCATAGGCGGGACGGCAATATGTTATTGAAAAGCTCTGGCAGACCAAAGCCCTCAAGAACCGGCTTTCAAGCCGTACCGCACAATTAGCATCTGACATTTCAAGTGGTGCGGCTTAACTTTCAAATTGATTCCAGCTCGCGCAGCCATGCATCAATGCGTTGCTTGGGCACCTTGCCTTGCAGCATCTTTATTCCCTGATTTAGGGTCATTCCATAAAAGCGACGAGCAAAGGGATGATTTAAGATACCGGGGAACTCCCGATTGACAGCTGCACGGGCCTTGGGGTTTTGCATAATCTCACCTAAAGTTATATTTCCGTTTCTTAGATCCATGGTGCTCCCTCCAATCTTGATGTTTTATTCTATGCGCATGATAATAAAAGAGTTCGGGCATACTAATTGATAAGAAACAAGTTTTTACTTTTGCCCAATTGATTCGGTTTCATCTTGATTGAAAGGTGGTTTTAATGATGCCCAAGGATTATACGCCTGAAATGCAGGAGTACTTTGATATGCTGCCTGCCATGATTCAGGAATCCATTTTTCAAAGCGGCGCTAAGCTCTCTAATTTAGAGGAACTGAAGCGTTTTGCCGAAAATGTGGAAGAAAAACAGCGCTGACTAAGCAGAAAAAAACCACTCAGTAGCCTTGGGGCTGTTGGGTGGTCTTTTTTTCTTTGTCAAAATTGTGGTTGTCCCTCTGTTAAGGCTGCATATACTTCAAAAGCAGACCTTATCAAAAGATGCAGCCGGCTTTTCCTGCAATAAGTTTTATATCGTATGCATGGCGGCACGGCTTGTGCAATTTTCTAAGCTATTGTAAAACACCTTTGGGAACAGACAGTAACATGAAAGGAGGCGGCCAATGCGTCAGGCACAAAAAATTTTATGCAACACTTTGCTTCTTACCGGCGCATCATTGCTGATGCAAGCGGTAGGTGTTATTTTTCAGGTTTACCTCAGTGGACGCATTGGTGCAGAGGGCATTGGGCTGTATCAGCTTGCCATGTCTGTTTATTCTTTGGCTGTTACAGTTGCCATTTCCGGGGTACGTTTTGCCGCTACCCGTCTTGTGGCAGAAGAGCTGGGACTTGACAACCCAAAGGGTACCAAAGCTGTCATGGTGCGCTGCCTTTGGTATGCCGCTATTTTTGGTACAACCTCCGGTGTTGTGTTGTTTTTGGGCGCTTCCCGCTTTGCAGGGGTTTGGGTAGGTGATGACCGCTGCACCATTACCCTTAAAGTTTTGGCCGTAGGCTTGCCTTTTCTCAGCATGGGTTCTGCCTTGGGCGGTTACTTCACCGCTGTGCAAAGAGTCATCAAATCGGCTTCGGTACAGGCAGCAGAGCAATTGATCCGTATGGCTGTTACCGTAGGACTTTTTGTTGCCTTTTCTCCAAAAGGCTTGGGCTGGGCCTGTGCTGCAGTTGCTATGGGCAGCGCAGTGGGAGAGATTGCCGCTCTGGGCCTCCTTTGGGTGCTGTATCTTTTTGACCGCAGGCGCTATCGCCATGGGGGAAGGCCGCCCAAGCGTGTTACAGCACGTCTGATGCGCACCGCGCTGCCGGTGGCCTTTTCAGCATATGCCCGCACCGCTCTTTCTACATTACAGCATCTGCTGATTCCAAGAGGGCTACGAAAATCCGGCGCCTCTGCTCAGGACGCCTTTGCCAATTACGGCATTATTCATGGCATGGTATTTCCTATTCTGTTTTTTCCGTCTGCTTTGCTTACCACCTTGGCAGAACTGATGGTGCCGGAGCTTACCCGCAGCCAGGTAGCAGGAAAAAGGGCGCGGGTTGATTATATGGTAAACCGGGTCTTTTCATTAGGACTTCTTTTTTCTGTGGGTGTAGCAGGGCTGCTTTGGGGATTTGCCGAACCTTTGGGAATGCTTATTTACAAAAGTACCGAAGCTGCCCGCTATTTGCGCATCTTCGCCCCCCTGGTACCTGTCATGTATATGGATATGCTCACCGACGGAATGCTCAAGGGGCTTGGGGAGCAGATGAGCTCCATGCGTTACAACATCATCGATTCTTTGTGCAGCGTAATCTTGGTATACCTGCTGCTGCCCCGGTATGCTGTGGGCGGCTATGTGTTTATGGTATGGTTTACCGAGATGCTCAATTTTGCGCTAAGTGTCTGCAAGCTGCTTAAAATTACCAACTTAACCGTCAGCATTTGGGGGCATGTTCTGCGTCCCGGTTTGTGTATTTCTGCAGCCATGATTTTTTTGCCGCCTTTTGCAAACCTGTTTGGGCTTCCCCTTGCTCAATCCGGTATTACCCTCACTGTCAGAATGGCCTGGGGCGCCGGTCTGTATTTCATTTTGCTGGTGCTTACCGGTGCCCTGACCAGAGAAGATCTGCATTGGCTTTATACGCTGGTTAGTTCAGCAAAGGAAAAGCCCCTGAATACTCGTTGCAACTAAACAAGTTTACTTATAAAACACTCCTCATGCAAAAAACAACGTCTCTCCTCACAACAAGGAAAGACGTTGTTTTTTGCTATATTGTTGTTTACATCAAGGGAGCGAATGCCCGCAGAATAGAACGACCGATGCGCCTTGCAAGAGAAATATTTTTACACTCCTCCAGCGTAATCTGCTGGCAAACCTCCTGGGTTTTTAAAAAGTCCTCGGCAACCTGAGCAACACAGCGGGTTCGGTACATCCAGGCGCCACATTCAAAGTGCAGATACAGGCTGCGGTAGTCCAGGTTGATGGTACCCACCACCGCATATTCATCGTCAACCACAAAGGTCTTTGCATGAATAAATCCGGGGGTGTACTCAAAAATCTTTACACCGCTTTCCACCAGCACTTCATAGTAGGCACGGGTAACCGCATGCACATACCACTTATCTGCCACATGAGGGGTAATGATGCGTACATCTACGCCGGATTTTGCCGCATTGCACAATGCGGTCACCATCTCGTTATCAATAATCAGATAAGGAGAGGTAATATGCACATAGCGCTTTGCCTTATTAATTAAGTTAATATAAACTGTTTCGCCCACCGGTTCTTCATCCAGGGGGCTGTCAGAGAAGGGCTGAACATATCCGTCACTGGGGATTCCGTTGGGATTGTTCACCAGTGGACGAAAATTCTCAAAGTCATCCTCTTTCAAATCATCCCGTATGGTCGCCCACATGGCCAAAAACATCACTGTCAGATTCCAAACGGCGTCACCCTTCATCAAAACAGCGCTGTCTTTCCAGTGTCCATGCTTGGGGTAGGCGTTGATGTACTCGTCCGAAAGATTAATGCCACCTGTAAAGCCCGTATGGCCGTCAATAATGCAGATTTTTCGGTGGTCACGGTTGTTAAGTCCAATATTGACCACCGGCACAAAGGGGTTAAACACTGCACACTGTATGCCCAGACTTTCCAGCTTTTTGTCATATCCGTAGGGCAAGGTCATAATAGAGCCCAAATCGTCATAAACCATACGTACATCAACACCGGCCTGTGCCTTACGCACCAGTATTTCTAAAATAGTGTCCCACATTTTACCTTCTTTTACAATAAAATATTCCAAGAAGATATAATGCTCCGCTTTTTCCAGCTCTTCACACATTTTTTGAAATTTAACCTCACCCATGGGCAGGTATTCGGTATAGGTATGGCGGTACACGGGGGCAAGGGCATATTTCTCTATGTAACGCGATTGATTGCCCGCTTCAATGTTCTCCTCGCTCAATCGTTCCAATATGGGGTTTTCCTTGGGCATTGCTTTTATGGTTTCTTCCTGAATGCGCTGAATTTTGGCTTTTTGACGGCGGCTCATTCTGCCTTTGCCCAATACAACATAAAAAATTGCGCCAAAAACCGGAAAGGCCATTACCGGGACCAGCCAGGCTATTTTATAACCGGGGTTATCTCGCCCGTTGATAATGTAAAGAACAACACCCAGAGCAAATATGATGCTAAGGCCATAAAAGTAAACAAAATAGGGGGAAAACTTCCACAAAATCAGCGCAATGATTCCCACCTGTGCCACAATGGCAGCTCCGACTATGACCACACGCTGAAACAACAGCTTCAGTATTTTTTTCATGAATTCTCTCTCCTCAATCACTTCAGCTGACAGACTGTCAGGCCACCAAAACCCACACCTTTTCACGCATTGGCGCCGTGGCTTAAATGAGTTGTTACCAAAAGTATACCTTAGCATAGTACAAAATAAAAGTATATTCTATGAAATACGTGAATAATCTGTCAACTTTGCAGCTACTTTTCTCCTGTCTTTGCATGAACCTCAATTCTGCAATAAAAAAGGAGCATTACGCTCCTTTTTGCTGTTGTAACATATTGCAGAATAAATTTTATACTTTTACAATTGTGACGTAAGGCTTTAAAACTCCAACCCTAAGTCTACCAAGTATTGTTCCAAAAAACGCGGTGTGCTAAAAGTGTGGTTGTAAAAGCCCAGTTGTGCTGCGGCCTTGGTGTTTTCCCGGCGGTCATCAGTAAAAACAGACTCTTGCGGCACAATATGAAAACGGTCTGTCAACGCCTTGTAAATTGCCGGGTCAGGCTTTACCAAGCCCACCTCATAGGATACCAAACCTTGTCTGACATACTGAAACACCTCAAAGTTGTCTTTGACATATTCAAAGGCTCTTCCGGGAAAGTTTGAAAGATAATAAAGCTGATACCCTGCACGGTCCAACCTTGCCACAAGCTCCTCCATACCGTCCATACGGTAAAACACCTCATACCAGCGTTCATAAAACTGCATAATACCTTCTGCACAGTGAGGATTTGCCTCAGCAATCTTGCGAAAAAGCTCCTCCTCGGTAAACTCTCCGGTATCTACCTTGCCCCAGTCGGCAAATTGAATGACTGCCTGGGTGGTTGCCTCGGCCAGTGCCTTACCATTGACCACACGGCCGGCCAACAGCTGTGGCTCGTAGCGCACCAGCACCTGTGCGATATCAAAGATAACGTTCTTGATCATTGTTGCTCTCCTCAGTATCCTCCGGGTCTGCCGGAAATTCTTCATCCTTGTTTGGAATATTGGAAATTTGAATAGGCTGGCTCAGCGGATCTTCACCAGAGTTTTCCTCCGGTTCTTCTTTAACCTGGGTCTGGGCTGGCCCCTTTTTTTCTTTTTTGGGTGCTGCCCCCTGCTTCATTTGCAGTTCTTCGTATAAGTAGCGGCAAAACATGGTATGAGCCATGCGGTAATAAGGCACTACAATAAGCATGGCAGCAACACAATATACCAAAAGCGCTACCAAACACAAGGCGCTAACAATTTCAAGCCGGTAGCTGCGGCCTGATGCCATTGCTCCCAATGCCAGTGCCAAAACAGGCAACCACCACCAAATAAATGTCAGCTTAAAGCCCAGCAACCGCCACTTATTGCCCTTCATAACCCTTACAGACAAAACAACTGCCTCATGGCTGCCTTTTTGATATTTTTCACACAGCAGCATGGCTGCTATGTCATATCTGCTTAAAAACACCCAGGTAAAAAAGGTCAGCACCAGACCAAGGCACAAAGCAATCCATTTAAGGGGCAAAATCATTGTCTGCTGCAGCCCGAGCACCCATAGTACACCGGCAACCGGTACTGCACACAGCAGTAGCATAAAAAACAGCTTTTTTACTGTAAGCTCCAGCCAAAGAAGAATACTGCGAAAGTAAACGCGGTTTTCATAGGGCCAAAACAGATAAGATACACGCCGTGCCCGTCCGTCTGTGCGCTCTAAATACCAGCTTAAGGCACCAATGCCCAATGGCACCAGCAAAATTACCCGTATTGCTTCCATGGCAAGGGTGGCAAGGATTGCGTTTGTCTCCAACACAAAGGACTGGTTAAAAGCAAAACCCTGCCAGGGGTCAAAGCGTACGTCAAACCCCAAAAGCCGAAAGACCAGCGAGTCTGCCAAGCCAACAGCGGCATATAGCGCCATAACAATCAGCAAAATGGCAATGGCACGGCCCCGGAACCCCTGTAAGGCCCGCCTTGCCTGGCTTTTGATTATCTTATTAAGCGACATAACAATCCCCCTTGCTTTTACGTTGCTGTTTTTGTTTCATCCGGCCTTGTTACCGGGGACTATCGGGCATGGTATTCAGCACCAATGCCTTATCAGCACCATGGGGCATAATACCGGCAATTTCTATTACATTGCTGCTGAGCCACATCTGGGGATTGACAAAGGTGGTATAGCCTCTGCCGTTACTTACTGCCCAGCTTGCCATGGGTTGACGGGGCAGGCCCAAGCCCGCCAAAATGGTCATAATAACACCGCCATGGGTTACAACGGCAGCATCGGTAATGTCATTTTCCATCATATCTTTGATGATGCGCTGCGTAGCATCTACCACGCGGTATAAAAAAGCTTCTCCGGTTTCTCCGCCCCGGGGGCCCACTTGCAGCGAGCCTCCCTCCATCCAGGTAAGATAATCCGGATCGTCCTCCAGCTCCGCCATGGTCTTGCCTTCAAAGTCTCAAAAATCCATTTCGGCCAGAGATTCCTTCATAATTAACTCTCTGTCGGGATAGATAATGACCG
>JAEYXR010000037.1 GCA_023431215.1 Bacillota bacterium | reverse complement strand
CCGACACCCTGTTTGGTGCCACATACATGGTTATTTCTCCTGAACACCCCTATATTGAGCAGTGGGCCGATAAAATTGCCAATATGCAAGAGGTGCAGGCTTATCAAGAGGCTTCCTCCAAAAAATCTGACTTTGAACGTACCGAAATGGCAAAGGATAAAACCGGAGTATGTCTTGATGGTGTACGTGGCATTAACCCTGTCAACGGTAAAGAAATCCCTATTTTTATTTCTGACTATGTACTCATGAGCTACGGCACAGGTGCCATTATGGCTGTTCCTGCTCATGATACCCGAGACTGGGAGTTTGCCAAAAAGTTTGGACTGCCTATTATCGAGGTGGTTAAGGGCGGAGAAGTGGAGAAAGAAGCCTTTACCGACTGTGAGACAGGCGTTATGGTCAATTCCGGGTTTTTGGACGGCTTAAGTGTAGAGGATGCCAAACAAAAGATTACTCAATGGCTGGATGAAAACAAAAAGGGTTATGCCAAGGTCAACTATAAGCTGCGTGACTGGGTATTTTCCCGCCAGCGCTATTGGGGAGAGCCAATTCCCATCATCATTTGCCCCAAGTGCGGTTATGTACCCATGGAGGAGAGTCAGCTGCCCCTGACACTGCCTGATGTTGACAGCTATGAGCCTACCGACAACGGTGAGTCTCCTCTTGCCAATCTTACCGATTGGGTGAATGTGGAATGTCCTCACTGCCATGGCCCTGCCAAGCGTGAAACAGACACCATGCCCCAATGGGCTGGTTCCTCCTGGTATTTTATGCGCTACTGTGACCCTCTCAATGGGGATGCACTGGCTTCTAAAGAAGCACTGGATTATTGGCTACCCGTTGACTGGTATAACGGCGGTATGGAGCATACCACCCTGCATCTGCTCTACTCTCGTTTCTGGCACAAATTCCTGTATGATATCGGCGTAGTCAGCAATCCTGAACCTTATGCCAAACGCACCAGCCATGGCATGATTCTGGGTGAGGACGGGCAAAAGATGAGCAAATCCAGAGGAAATGTGGTAAATCCTGATGACATCATCAGTGAATACGGCGCAGATACCATGCGCCTTTATGAGATGTTCATTGGCGACTTTGAAAAAACCGCACCATGGAACACCTCTTCCATTAAAGGCTGCAAGCGCTTTTTGGAGCGGATTTCCGGTCTGACCGATATCATGACTTTGGAAGAAGGCTATTCCAAGGAACTGGAAGGCTCATTGCATAAGCTGATTAAAAAAGTCACAGATGATATCGAAAGCTTGAAATTCAACACCGCCATTGCTGCCATGATGAGCTTTCTCAATGAGGTTGCTGACAAGGGAAGCATCACCAAAGGCGAGCTTATGACTTTGATTACTCTGGTCAATCCATTTGCTCCTCACCTCACCGAGGAAATGTATGAGCAGCTGGGTGGGCAAGGCCTGCTTTCCAAGTCTCAATGGCCAAAATATGACCCTGTCAAATGTATTGACGATGAGGTAGAAATCGTAATCCAAATTAGTGGTAAGATTAAGGCCAGAATGACCATTCCTATGGAAAGTTCCCAGGAAGAAGTAAAGGCATTGGCTTTGGCACTGCCTGCAGTTGCGTCTGCACTGGAAGGCAAGCAAATCGTTAAAGAAATATTTGTTAAGGGTAAATTGTACAACATTGTGGCAAAATAGTTGTAAAGGTTATAAAAACACTTTCATTATTTGCGTGCAAAATTTGAAGAAACACAACATATATTGTATGAAGTACTTGACATCTCAAAATAAGGTATAGTATAATCATGTGTGTTATCCTGCATTTATGCTTGGATATAACTCCTGCCGTGTGGCGTGGGGAGGGAAATTAGTAATGGCTGAAATCAGAATTAAAGAGAACGAGACTCTCGACAGCGCGCTGCGCCGTTTCAAGAGATCCTGTGCCAAGTCCGGTGTTTTGGCGGAGGTTCGCAAGAGAGAGCATTATGAGAAGCCTTCTGTGAAACGCAAGAAGAAATCTGAGGCTGCTCGTAAGCGCAAGTTCAAATAATTTGCGGAATTTTAAGGCGGGCGTTTTGCCCGCCTTTCAATTTGCAATTTGGGAGGGAACCCATGTCTGTTTTTTATCCTCACTATGATTTTAAACGTGTTTATATGATTCCCTCTGAGTTTTGGCAGCACAAAGGCATAACAGCCTTGTTGCTGGACGTAGACAATACACTGACAACCCACGATAATCCTATCCCTCATGATGAAGTATTAAATTGGCTGGAGCAGCAGCGCAATGCTGGACTGAGGTTGATGATTTTGTCCAATAATCATGAGGAGCGGGTAAGGTCATTTGCTCAGAAGTTGGGTCTGGAATATATTGCAGATGCAGCAAAGCCTTTGCCGTGGCATCTAAAGCACGCTTTAAAAAAATTAGGGGTATTACCATCACAAACTGCTCTAATTGGAGATCAAATTTTTACCGACATCCTTTGTGGAAGATTAACAGGATGTACCACGGTGTTGGTGGAACCTATGGAGCCCGAGACCAGCAGATTTTTTCGGTTTAAAAGAAAACTGGAAATTGGCATATTGAAGCAATACCGTAGGAGCAAGGAGAAGCTATGATTTGGTTTGGACCGGCCGGAAATGCAGAAAGCTTTGCCGCACAAGGATATAAAAACACCATACAGGCACCCAAATACCTTTACGACATGGGTCTGAATGCCTATGAGTACCAATGTGGAAGAGGGGTTCGGGTAAATGAAGCCAGTGCACAAAAGCTGAAGGCAGAGAGTGAAAAATACGGCATACGGCTCTCTCTTCATGCTCCCTATTATATTTCTCTTTCCAGTGTTGAGGAAGAAAAAAGGCAGGGGAGCATTGGGTATATTATGGATTCTGCCCGTGCCGCAAAACTCATTGGTGCAGACCGTGTGGTTGTGCACAGTGGTTCCTGCGCAAAAATCAGCAGGGAAGAGGCACTGACCTTAGCTAAGGACACCTTGGGAAAAGCGCTTGCCAAAATGGATGAGGAGGGACTGGGTGATATCACCGTGTGCCCCGAAACCATGGGTAAGTTTAATCAGTTGGGTACTTTGGATGAAGTCTTGGAGCTTTGTGGAATTGATGAACGGCTGATTCCCTGCATTGACTTTGGACATCTAAATGCTCGTACCCTGGGGACCCTGCGTGAGCCAAAAGACTTTGAAGCAGTGCTTACAGCAGTAATTAACAAGCTGGGTTTAGAGCGCGCAAGAAAGTTTCATTCTCATTTTTCTAAGATTGAATACACCCAAAACGGCGGTGAAAAGCGTCACCTTACTTTTGCCGACGAGCAATACGGACCGGAGTTTTTGCCGCTTGCAGAAGTAATTGTCAAGTACGATTGCTCCCCGGTTATTATTTGTGAATCAGCAGGTACACAGGCAGAGGATGCCGTACTGATGAAACAGATGCATTTGTCTGTTTTAAATGGCTAAAAGCTCACTTTTGCATATCTTCTGCCTTGTTGTAACACCCTATAGATTGTGAAACTAAACGAAGAGGAGTTCTTTATGAAAAACAGGATTGCCGGACTGATAGAACGGTTGCCGGAAGACGTAGATGCAGTACTCATTACTTCCTCCATCAATCGTTTTTATTTTACAGGGATGCATTCATCTGCCGGGACCATTTTGGTTACCAAGGATGCGGGATATTTCATTGTTGATTTTCGCTATATTGAGTTGGCCAAAAATTCGATAAAAAATTGTGAAGTTATTTTACAGGATGATCTTAATACCCAGCTAAGGGATTTGTTAAAAAAGCATGATGCTAAAACGGTTGCGGTAGAAACAGCAGCCATTAGCGTTTACGAGTACAATGTTTTTGTAAGAAATCTGGAAGGGTTTCAGCTGCTTTCCGACGACCGCATCAGCAAAATAATAGAAGAGTTGCGTTGTCATAAGGATGAAGCAGAGTTTGCCTGCATCAAAGCTGCTCAGCGGATTACAGATGATGGATTTCAGCATATTCTCAACTTTATCAAACCCGGGGTTACCGAGCGCCGTATTGCCCTGGAGTTGGAAAACAGCATGAAGCTGCGCGGCGCTGATGATTTGTCCTTTGATATTATCTGTGTTTCCGGCATTAAATCCAGCATGCCTCACGGTGTACCCGGAGATAAGCGGATTGCTGCAGGGGATTTTGTCACCTTGGACTTTGGCGTCATGGTGGGGGGGTACTGCTCCGATATGACCCGCACAGTTGCGGTAGGACATGCCACAGAAGAAATGCAAAAGGTGTATGACACGGTTCTTTGTGCCCAGCTGGCTGCTCTGAATGCCATAAAAGTAGGCGTGAGCTGTTTTGATATTGACAAGGCTGCCAGAGATATCATCTATGGCGCTGGCTATGAGGGCTGCTTTGGACATGGAACAGGTCATTCACTTGGCTTGGAAATTCATGAGGACCCTCGCTTTTCCACTCTTAGCAAAGCAGTCTGCCAGCCGGGAATGGTAATGACGGTAGAGCCGGGTATTTATTTGGAAGGACAGTTTGGATGCCGAATTGAAGATATGGTGTTTATTGGACAAACTAGTACTGAAAATCTAACACACAGCCCGAAAGATTTGATAATTTTGTAAGAAGCAGAGTGAATCTACTCATAACCGCAAGTTTTTGGTTGTTTTAACTTGCAAAACATACAAATAATATGTTAAAATTACAAAGATAAAGCAACAATCGTATTTTGGAGGTATCTCAGATGATTTCTGCCGGTGAATTTAGAAATGGCGCAACCTTTGATATGGACGGTAACGTGTTTTCCATTATCGAATTTCAGCACGTTAAGCCCGGTAAAGGTGCAGCCTTTGTAAGAACTAAAATCCGTAATGTCATCACCGGTGCTGTGGTTGAAAGAACTTTTAACCCCACCGAAAAATTTCCCACTGCTTTTATTGAAAGAAAAGACATGGAGTATTTGTACAGCGATGGTGATTTGTACTATTTCATGGATACAGAGACCTATGAAAATGTTCCCATCAACAAGTCTATCCTCAGCGACAGCTTCCAATTTGTAAAGGAAAACACTGTTTGTAAGATTCTTTCTTATAAAGGCAACGTTTTTGGTGTAGAACCTCCTTTCTTTGTGGAGCTTGAAGTCACCAAGACTGATCCCGGCTTTGCAGGCAACACAGCAACCAACGCTACCAAGCCTGCTGTTCTGGAAACCGGAGTAGAGATTAAGGTACCTTTGTTTGTTGAAGAAGGCGAAAAAATCCGTGTAGACACCCGTACCGGTGAATACATGGAAAGAGCATAATTAAAAAGAAACGAGAGGAATCATAAATACTATGACTATTACTGAAAAGGTTGCATACCTCAAGGGTCTGGCAGCTGGAGTAAAGCTCAGCGATTCTACCGATGAGGGGAAGCTGTTTACCACTATCATTGATGTTCTTGAAGACATGTCTCTCTCTATTACCGATTTGGAGGATTCCTTCGAGGAGCTTTCCGGTCAGGTAGACGAGATTGACGATGACCTGGGTGTTATTGAAGAAGATTTCTACGGCGATGACGATGAAGATCTGGACGACGAAGATTTTGAAGATACTCTGTATGAGGTTGAATGCCCCAGCTGTGGTGACAAAATCTGTCTGGATGAAGGTATGCTGGAAGAGGGCGAGATTGAGTGCCCCGGCTGCGGCGAAAAGCTGGAGTTTGACTTCGACGATGACTGCGGTTGTGACGATTGCAATTGCGATTGCGGCCACGATCACGAATAAGATAAAGCAGACATCAAGTACTGGCGAGGTCTTTGCTTCGCCAGTACTATTCTCTTGTAATGCAATTTGTCAAATATTTCTCAAAGTTTGACAATGTTTGCGCAATCACTTTGATACAACGTTACATGCAGGAGTGTTTTATGAACCGGACAAGATCGACAGGAGCTGGCAGGGCCGCCAGAGAAGTAGCTCTTATGGGCCTATTATTTGCGACGGCTATGGTTCTTAGCTTTGTAGAAGGTTTGCTTCCGGTACTGCCAATGCTTCCGCCCGGCTTTAAGCTGGGGTTAAGTAATATTGTGACGATGTACGCCTTATTTGCGCTGGGGCCTCGCCAGGGATTTTTGCTGGCGATACTTAAATCAGGTTTTGTGTTCATTACACGCGGATTTGTCAGTGCAATGATGAGTCTTAGCGGCGGCATTGTATCGGTGCTGTGCATGATGTTAGTTTCGGCGCTTATTGGCAGCAAAAAAGACTATTTACTGCTGAGTATTTTTGGGGCAGTTGCCCACAACGTCGGTCAAATCATCGCCGCAATCTTTGTTTTAGGAACCGTCAAAGTGGTTGGTTACTTACCAATTGTAATTTTGGCAGGTATTGTAATGGGAGTTGTCACCGGTAAAATGTTACAGGTGGTTATGCCATATATTAATCGTCTTAAGAGGGATTAAGACAAACAGATCAAAGACTTTTTTGGAGGGATGTGCAAGTGCCAAAAGCTCTTCCAGGTGTTAAAGTAAAGCATTATAAGAACACCGCCAATCTGCAGCCCGTCAGAATGCCCGTACCGGACAAGGTTTCTATTCCTATGATCCAGCATATGGGTGCTCCCTGCGACCTTCTTGTTAAGGTAGGGGATACCGTTACTGTGGGACAGCTAATTGGAGATTCCAATGCTTTTCTTTCTTCGCCAATCTATTCCAGCGTATCCGGCAGTGTAACTGCCATTGATGACTTTGTAACTGCTATGGGTGCCAAGTGCAAAGCAGTGGTCATCACTACAGATAAGCTGCAAACCGTATGCCCTGATATTGCTCCCCCGGTTGTGGAGAGCCATGCTGATCTAGTACAGGCTGTCCGCAAGTGCGGTCTTGTAGGCTTGGGCGGTGCGGGTTTCCCCACCCACATTAAGCTCAACCCCAAGAACATTGACCAGGTTGATACCCTTGTCATCAACGGCGCAGAGTGTGAGCCTTACATCACCTGCGATATGCGGTTGATGCTGGACAATACCGACCAGCTGTTAGAGGGTATTTCTGTTGTCAAGAAATTTATGAATATTGCAAATGTTATCATCGGTATTGAAGATAACAAGCCTGAATGCATAAAGAAGCTGACAGATGCTATTGCGTCTATGGAAGGATTCTCGGTTAAGACTTTAAAATCCAAGTATCCACAAGGTGCTGAAAAGGTTCTTATTTACGAGACTACCGGTCGTGTGGTAAAAGAAGGTACACTGCCTGCCGATGCTGGTGTAGTAGTAATGAACGTTGCTACTGCTGCAAAGTTGGCTGATTACCTGCATACCGGAATGCCGCTGGTAGAGAAGGTTTTGACCGTAGACGGCAGTGCAGTCAATGAGCCTAAAAATGTAATTGCACTAATTGGCACTTATATTAAAGACGTGATTGACTTCTGTGGCGGATATAAAGAAGAACCCAAGAAGATTTTAATGGGCGGCCCCATGATGGGTATTGTTGTGCCGTCTGATGAATTTTCCATTGTAAAAAACAACAATGCCATTTTGGCTTTTGGAGAGAAGGAAAGCCGTCAGGAATTTGAGACCGCCTGCATTCGCTGTGGCCGCTGCCTGCGTGCATGTCCCTTTGGTCTTGCTCCTGCAAAGCTGGATAAAGCCTACCGTAATGGTGATGTAGATGCTCTTCAAGCTTTAAAGGTAAATCTTTGCATGGAATGCGGATGCTGCTCTTATGTATGTCCGGCCAAGCGCTATTTGGTAATGTCCAATAAGCTTGGTAAAATTCTGCTTCGCGAAGTTAAAAACTAGGGGGTGTACGCTTTGGCCAATCATTTAATTGTTACGCCCTCTCCTCATATGAAGGATGGGGCAACTACAGGCTCTATTATGATGAACGTAGCGGCTGCCTTGGTGCCTGCTGCTATCGTCTCTGTTCTTGTTTTTGGCCTCAAGGCGCTGGTTTTACTGTGCGTCTGTGTGGCTTCCTGTGTATTTTTTGAATACATTTTCCGTCTGATCACAAAGCGCTCTAACACCATTTCGGATTTTAGCGCCGTGGTCACCGGTATCCTCATCGCCTTTAACCTACCGGTAGATATGCCTGTCTGGATGGCTGTGTTTGGGTGTGCTGTAGCTATTTTGGTAGTAAAACAGCTCTTTGGCGGTATTGGCGAAAACTTTGCAAACCCTGCTATTGTCGCTCGTATTGTGCTGCTGATTTCTTTCTCTACTCAAATGACTACCTGGGCAGCACCCAAGGCTTATGTTGATGTTGCAGAAGCTGTATCCGGTGCTACTCCTCTTGCCATTCTTACCAATGGAGGCAAACTGGCAGAGGTACCTCCTATGATTAACTTCCTGCTAGGTGTTCGCGGTGGCTGCTTGGGTGAAACCTGTGCTATCGCACTGCTCATTGGCGGCATCTACCTCATCTGGAAAAAAGTTATTACAGCCACTATTCCTGTTACCATTTTGGCAACTGTTGTAGTGATGTCTCTTCTAACCGGTCTGAATCCTGTTTATCAGGTTGTCAGTGGTGGTGTTCTGCTGGGTGTCTTCTTTATGGCTACCGATTATGTGACCTCTCCTACCAGTGAGGTCGGCAAACTCATCTTCGGTGTCGGCATCGGTGTGATAACCATGCTGATAAGAGCCTATGGCAGTTATCCCGAGGGCATGTCCTTTGCCATACTCATCATGAACATTGTGGCCCCGCACATTGACAGATCTATCAAAAAGATGCCATTCGGAGGTGTTTCGAAATGAAGTTTGTAAAAGAATTTATCGTACCCGCGGCGGTTCTGACGGTGATCTGTCTGGTGATCTCCGCGGCTCTGGTGCTCACTTATGACACGACTAAACCCATTATTGAGGCTGCACGTGCTGCCGAAGCCGACAAGGCCCGCATCGAAGTACTTTCTACTGCTGACAAGTTTGAAAAAGTCAGTGTTTCCGGTGTTGAAGGTGTAGTAGAAGCCTACAAGGCCACCAATGGTGCAGGCTATGTTATTACTACCTTTGCCAAGGGCTACGGCGGCCCTGTTAACGTTATGACCGGTATTAAGTCTGACGGAACCATTGATAAAGTAAAGCTGATGGAAAACAGCGAGACCCCCGGTCTGGGCTCCCGTGTTGGCGAGTCAGAATATACCAGCCAGTATAGCAACAAGGATTATAATTTGGATGGTGTAAACGCCATTACCGGTGCAACCATTTCTTCCACTGCATTCAAGACTGCTGTCGGAACTGCATTTACCGCATACGGACAGCTGGCGGGTGTAGAAATTGAAGTTGAAGAACCCAAATCTCCCGAAGAGCAGATCTTCCCCGAGAACACTGCCGAACTGGTAGAGTTTGAGCTGGAAGGTGCAAAGCGCGCTTACGTTGTTCCCGGACATGGCCTGTTGGTTGTTGCTGAGGCTAAGGGTTACTCCGGCGCTCCTTCTCCCATGGAGGTTTATGTAGGCATCGGTATTGATATGAAGATTGCCGGTGTTGCACTGGGTGAAAACTCTGAAACAGCAGGTCTGGGCACTCAGGTTGGCGAAGAGGGCTATACCTCTCAGTATGTCGGCAAAGATAACCTGGATGGTATTACCGCTGTCTCCGGTGCCACCGAAAGTTCTAACGGCTTTAAGAAGGCTGTTCAGTCCGTTTTGGATTTGATGCCTGCTCTGGAAGAAAAGATGGCTGAAGCTTCGAAAGGAGCGTAAGAGGCATGAAAAAGCTTAAAATCCTGTTAAACGGTATTATCAAAGAAAATCCCGTTTTGGTTTTGCTGCTGGGTACCTGCCCAACACTTGCTACCTCCACCTCTGTGCTCAATGGTTTGGGTATGGGTGTAGCGGCAACCTTCGTTTTAATCTGTTCCAATATTGTTATCTCCATGCTCAAAAAGGTAATTCCCGACAAGGTTCGCATTCCCTGCTATATTGTGGTTGTTGCTGGCTTTGTAACAGTGGTTCAGCTGCTGATGCAGGCATATGTACCAGACCTTTACAAAACATTGGGTATTTTCATCCCTCTGATCGTGGTTAACTGCATCATTCTGGGCCGAGCCGAGATGTTTGCAAACAAGAATACTGTGCTGGATTCCGCACTGGATGGTATTGGCATGGGTCTTGGTTTTACCTTTGCGCTGTTCTGCATGGGCTCTATCCGCGAAATTTTGGGCAGTGGTACCTGGTTTGGCATTACCCTTACTGCAGAGCTGTGGGATCCCATTACCATTATGACCATGGCTCCCGGCGGATTCTTTACCTTTGGCTTAGTTATTGCCATTGTAAATAAGCTAAGCCACGGTAAAGCCATTAAGAAAAAGAAAATTGCCTGCGCTGGCTGCCCTTCTCACGGTGCCTGCCAGGGTGAAGCAGAAGGAGGATGCTAAGCGATGGTACAAGATTTAATTGTAATCCTCTTTAGTGCCATTCTTGTAAATAACTTTGTGCTTAACAAGTTCCTGGGTATCTGTCCCTTCTTGGGCGTATCTAAGAAGCTGGACTCTGCCGTAGGCATGAGCGCTGCTGTTATTTTTGTTATGCTAATGGCTACCGCAGCCACCTGGCCCATCTACACTTATGTGCTGGAACCCAAGGGTATGGGCTATATGCAGACTCTTGTTTTTATACTCATCATTGCCTCGCTGGTGCAGCTTGTTGAGATGGTTTTAAAGAAGTTCATTCCAGCTCTGCACAAAAGCCTGGGTATCTACCTGCCTCTGATTACCACCAACTGCGCTGTTCTGGGCGTTACCGTTCTGAACATTGATGAAGGCTACGGCTTTGTCGAATCTCTGGTGAATTCTCTGGGTGCCGGCTTGGGATTCCTGCTGGCTATGGTGCTGTTTAGCGGTGTTCGTTCCCGCATTGAACATGCAGACATTCCCGAGAGCTGGAAGGGCATTCCCATTACCCTGGTTGCTGCTGCTATCGTGTCGCTGTCCTTTATGGGCTTTGGAGGCGTCATTGAAGGCATGATCAAATAAGGAGGAACTGCAAATGTTAGAATCTGTTCTGATTGTTAGCGGCATTGGTGTCGCTTGTGCGGTTCTCCTTGTTGTTGCTGCCAAGCTGATGGCAGTCAAGGTTGATGAGACCGCCGAAAATATCCGTGCAGTATTGCCCGGCGCCAACTGCGGTGCCTGCGGCTTTGCCGGATGCGACGATTACGCAAAGAATCTTTGTGAAAACCGTGATATCAAGACCAATCTTTGTACTCCCGGTGGTGACGCTACCGCCCGCAAGATTGCAGAAATTTTGGGTGTGGAGTTTGAAGATGTGGTTGAAATGAAGGCAAACATGAAGTGTGCAGGTAATTTTGATACCAGCGAGTATATCATGGAATATCAGGGATTGCCTACCTGCAAGGCCTGCAACACCTTCTATCAGGGACGCAGAAGCTGTACTCATGGTTGTCTGGGTTATGGTGATTGTGCCAATGTCTGCAAGTTTGGCGCATTGAGTATTGAAAACGGTCTGGCTGTTATTGACCGTGACCTGTGTACCGGATGCGGTGCTTGCGCAAGGGTATGCCCCAATCATATTATTGCTATGATTAAGGAAACCAGCCTTGTTCATGTTGCTTGCTCTTCACATGATAAAGGTGCTTACACCCGCAAGGTGTGTAAGGCAGGCTGCATTGGCTGCATGAAGTGCCAAAAAACTTGTGAGTACGGTGCCATTACTGTTACCGAAAACCTGGCATGCATTGATCCTGACAAGTGCACAAACTGCGGTGCTTGTGTAGAAGTATGTCCTACCAAGGTTATTCACATGGTAAAGTAAATCAATAAAAAAGACCCGATTGATATAAAAATCAATCGGGTCTTTTTGGTATATTGGATTAAAACTTAACATTACATCAATTTATAGGACAAACTCAGGCAATCTTATTATCTTCCACAAAATTAGTATGTTTCTACCAGAAAAGATTTGTTTTTTTACAAATTAATGCTATAATAAGCATCATGAGCGTTTCATAAATGATTTGGCAAATTAGTGTTGAAAAATCATTTGATAGTGAATCGTTAAGCAATAAGAAATGATCATAATTTCTTATTGATGTTTGTTATGGGGTTTGAACTTATCAATTAGGAATGTAAGGAGTGCAGTGGATGGAACAGCAAAAGGTGTTTTCAACATCCATGTTTGGATTTGACAAAAAAACAGTATTAGATTACATATATGAACAAGACGTATTAAGCAAGGAAAAAGAACAAAAATACGATGCTGAGATTAACAAAAAAGAGGAAGAAATATCCAATCTTAAATTATTGGTTGACGATTTGAATGGTCAGCTTGAAATTTTGAAAGCCCAGCTTTATACCGAAAAAGAGCAGACTGCAGCACAAAAAGCTGCCTATGACAAGCTACGGCAGGAAGCAGACCAGCTAATTCAGGTAGCGCGTAACAAAGACAATGAGCTTCAGATTCAGCTGGAACTTAATAAACAGCTGCAAAATCGCTATGCCGTACAGGAAAATAAGCTACAAGAAGCTTTGCAACAAATTGAGGAGCTAAATGCTGCTGCAGAGCATATTGATTTGGGTAAAATTACTGAAGCAGCGTCTAAAGAAGCTGATAAACTGATGGCAGAGGCAAAGCAGCAGGCAAAAGAACTGCTGGAAAAGGCTGCGGAACAAGCAGATTTGCGTGCGGAAGAAGTGACACGTCTGAAAGAAGAGCTGGCAAGCTTTAAGTCTTTGGCAGCACGCACCTTTGCCGGACTAGAAAAAGCCATCTCCAACCTTTACGAAGACAGTAGCAAACAGGGAAAAGACCCCAGCTCGGCAGAAGCCGACAAAGACCCTCATTTTTTTCGATAAGGCCCGAGCCGTCTCAAAAGCGGAGCGGGCAGAGCAGAGTGAAAGTCAGAACACGCGTGTAGAAGCAAAAAATGATGGTGATGTTGCTGACTTGTACCCCACCATTTCTACTCCGGCAATTTTAAAGCCAATTTGGGACAAAATAAAAAAGCTGTTTGAATGATATTTTGGCATTCTCATCAGTGACAAGGAGAGGAGGCCCGGCAATGCCAGTTGCAGCAAGTCCCGTAATGACCCCACAAATGCTTTGGGAGTATTTTATCAATATTCTGGGGACCATTACTTTATTTGACATCTTGGATATTGCCATTGTGGCGTTTCTAATTTATAAATTGATCGGGCTTCTTAAGGAAACTCGTGCAGAGCAGCTTGTAAAAGGTGTCTTTGCTATTTTATTGCTTTATTTTATTACATTAATGACACCTTTTAAAATGCTGGCTTTTATAATGAAATTTGTTGTAAGCTATGGTGCCATTGTATTATTGGTATTGTTTCAGCCTGAACTGCGAAAAATATTGGAACAGGTTGGTCGTTCACGGCTAAGTAATCTACAAGTGTTCAGCCCCAATACCTCATCAAAAGAATATGAACGTTCCCAGGCAATTAAGGTCATTAACGCAATTTGTGATAGTTGTGCACTGCTTTCTAAAGAGCGTATTGGTGCGCTTATTGTAATGGAAAGAGAAACAAAAATTGGAGAAATCATCAGTACCGGTACCATTATAGATTCTCAACCCAGCTCTGATCTTATCAAAAATGTATTTTTTCCAAATTCACCTCTCCATGATGGTGCATTGGTAATACGAAATAACAGGTTATACGCTGCCGGCTGCTTTTTGCCGCTGTCTGACAATTATGAAATCAGCCGTACACTTGGTACCCGTCATCGTGCGGCATTGGGAATCAGTGAGGTTTCGGATGCGGTTGTGGTCGTGGTTTCGGAAGAAACAGGTGCCATAACGGTAGCGAAAAACGGCAAGCTCAATTTACGTATTACTCCAAATACGCTTAGCACCATTTTGTATGAAGAATTTGTCAATGAAGAAGAACCGGCCGCCGAAAAGAAAAAACTTTTCAGGAGGGCTAAAAGATGAAAATTGATATGAGCAAACTGAGTTTTTCTACTATTTTCAGAAAACCAAGCTACACCGCGTTATTTTCAATTCTAGTTGCTTTGGTTTGCTGGTTTGTTATAGTAGCGGTTACTTCCGATGAACGCACCCTTGAAATTACCAAGGTGCCGGTATCTGTTGATACATCCTCTGGTGCAATCAGCAGCCTAGGACTCAATGTAATTGAGGGTGAAGGCGAAACGGTTAGCGTAATGGTACGTGGAAAGCGCATTGTAGTAGGAGGCTTAAAGGCAGAGGATATTAAGCTAAGGGCAGATTTGTCCGGCATTACCGGCCCTGCCAGCAACAAAGAACTGGAAATTAAGCCTGTGCTGTCAGCTGATGATGATTATGAGATTGTTTCCATTACCCCGTCAACAATTAAGGTTACCTTTGACCGGTTATTGGACAAGGAAATTCCCATTACCATGGACGTCACAGGCCTGTCTGTGCCTGCTGAGGGATACATGCTTGGGGATGTGGCGGTATCGCCCAGCTCTGTAACCATTGTAGGCCCTGAGATTGATTTGAATCGAATTGCAAAGGCAGTGGTACGTGCTGACATTAATGCGCCTTTAACACAGTCACAAATTATTACTGCGGGTATCCAGTTTTATGACAGCGAAGGCAGCTTGGTAGAGGTTTCATCAAAGAGCCATATCAGCACCAGTGTAGCATCTGTGGATATTTCTATTCCGGTTAAAAAGATTGTTGAACTGCCCCTTAAGTTATCATTCTTAAATGTTCCGGAGGACTTTCCCATAGAAGAGCTGGAATATACCTTGTCAAATGAGAATATTACAGTTGCCGCTCCAGAGGATGCCATAAAGAATTACTATGAGATTGTTGTTGGGCATATCGATTTTACCGAGCTGGATCTTACCCAAAACAATACGGTAACTTTTGATGTAAAATTACCGTCTGGCTTTGTAAATATCAATAACATAGAAAATGTTGTGGTAGAATTTGACCCTCAAAATGTCATAGCAAAAAACTTTAATCTAAAGGCAAAAAACTTTTCTGTAATTAATGTTCCTCCTGCCTATGATGTGCAGGTTCTGACTACTGCCATCAATAATGTTCGCATGGTTGGTGACAAGGAAACCATAGAAAAGCTTTTGGCAACAGAGATTGTAATGGAAATTGACCTTTCAGAATCTGAGGTGCAGCCTGGACAGTACCAGCGCAGCGTACGTATTTATGCACCTACCAAGGGTTTTGTTTGGGCAGTAGGAGACTACTCTGCCGTTATTAGTGTAAAAGAAAAGTAATTGATTCATAGCAGTTGGGCCTGCCGCCTTTGTGGAATGGCAGGCTCATGCTAATTTAGTAGGCTGCAATGGTATGCGGCAGAATGGGGAAATAATGGCTATTATTGTCAACAATGTAACATTAGGATTAGGAGAACCGGAAGAAAATTGCTTTGGACAAGCACGGAAGAGACTTGGCATTTCTGACAAACAAATAACTAATCAATATGTTGTTAAAAAATCAGTAGATGCTCGAAAAAAACAGGACATCAGGTTTGTTTATTCTGTTGGGTTTGAAATAGAGGGAGAAGAAAATTATCAATGCGGCGAAGGCATAAAGCGCCAATGTGTGATACCTTTGGAACTTGGTTCTGCCGTGGATGTAGGTGATAATAGACCTGTTATTGTGGGTTTTGGTCCTGCTGGAATGTTTTGCGCTTTGATTTTGGCGCGCCAGGGTTGCCGCCCCATTATTTTAGAGCAGGGCAGTGCCATGGAGCAAAGAGCAGCCGATGTGGAGACTTTTTTTACTCATGCCAAGCTAAATCCTGCCAGCAATATTCAGTTTGGTGAAGGCGGTGCCGGTACTTTTTCGGATGGTAAGCTAACCACAAGAATTGGTGATTCCCGATGCTCCTATGTACTGCAGGAACTGGTGAAATTTGGTGCGCCCAAAGAAATATTACAGGAAGCGAAGCCGCATATTGGTACCGATGAACTGCGCCGAGTGGTGGTTAATCTGCGAAAAGAGATTATTCGTTTAGGCGGTGAGGTGCACTTTAATGTGCAGCTTCAAAAATTGCATTTTACCAACGGCAAAGTCCAGGGCTTTGAAGCCGACGGCCAATATTATCAGGCTGAGAGGGTAGTTTTGGCTATTGGTCACAGTGCGAGAGATACCATCGAAGCCCTCTGGAACGACGGGATAGCCATGGAGGTCAAGCCTTTTTCGGTTGGTGTTCGGATAGAGCACCTGCAAACAGAAGTAGATAAGGCGTTGTACGGAGAGCTGGCTGGGCATCCACAGTTGCCTAAAGGGGAGTACCAGCTATCTCATAGAGATAAGGACGGTCGTGCGGTGTACACGTTCTGCATGTGTCCCGGTGGTTATGTGGTGCCCTCTGCCTCTGAAACTGGCGGCATTGTCACCAACGGCATGAGCTATCACAGTCGGGATGGCAAAAATGCCAATGCCGCTTTGGTGGTTTCGGTGGATAGCAATGATTTTGGGAGTAATCCCATGGATGCCATCAGATTTCAGCGTAAGCTGGAGCAGGATGCCTATGCAGTTACCCAGGGATATTGTGCGCCCATTCAGACGGTAGGTTGTCTGCTCAATGGAAAAGCAGGAGCTGAACTGAAGAGTGTGGAGCCAACCTACAGCATTGGTACACATGGTGCAGATTTTTCAAAATTATTTACCCCGACTGTGTTGGCACGTCTCAAGGACGGGCTTTATCGCTTTGGAAAAAAACAACCGGGATTTGATGCAGCAGATGCGGTATTAACCGCACCAGAAACCCGGACTTCTTCGCCTGTCAGAGTTTTGCGGGGGGAAGACTATCATTCCATTACAGCAAGAGGACTTTATCCTTGCGGAGAAGGTGGCGGATATGCCGGCGGAATTATGAGCGCTGCAGTTGATGGTATTCGTGTAGCGCAACAAATTTTATCTGAGATTAACAGCAAAAACTAATGGTGTATTAAAAAAATTTGCCTATTAGTGTCAAAAGTGGTAAAATATTTGTTGCATTTTATCAGTGTTTATTTATGATAGTATCGTATTGAATAATCCTATTTATGATATAGTATTGAAAAAAGAAAGGATGGTGGCAAAAATGAATTTTATAGACTGGAAATGGCCACAATCCTTGTCAGAATCGGTAGAATTGGGTGTTGTTCCAAAATTTATTCAGCAAATATTAAGCAACCGCGGGTGTAATAGCAAAGAAGAGATTGAGCGGTTTTTAGATTGCCAATACTCTTTTCATGACCCGTTTTTGATGGCAGATATGAAGCAGGCCGTATGCCGCATTCATCAGGCAATTAATCAGGTAGAAAAAATACTGATTTTCGGCGATTATGACTGCGATGGTGTTACCTCTACCGTGATGCTCTATGACTATTTAGAGAACTGCGGAGCAGATATTTTATACTATATTCCAGAACGCGAAGAAGAGGGCTATGGACTTAACAAAGCATCTCTGGATCGTATTAAGGCTGCTGGTGTATCGCTGATTATTACAGTGGATAATGGAATTTCCGCCATTGCAGAAGCAGAATATGCAACCCAACTGGGGCTTGATTTAATCATTACCGATCATCATCAGCCCAAGGCATCCTTACCGAAGGCTTGTGCGGTTATTGACCCGCACCGAACCGACTGTAGCTATCCATTTAAGGATCTTTGTGGTGCAGGGGTTGCCTTTAAGCTGCTGTGTGCCTTAGAAGATGGTGACAGCGAAATGCTGCTGGAACAATATGGTGACTTGGTAGCCATTGCAACACTGGCAGATGTTGTTCCCCTTACAGGTGAAAACAGAATACTTGCAAAAGCCGGACTTGCCGGATTGGCCCAGACACAACGAGAAGGACTTCTGGCACTGGAAAATGTTGCCTCACTTAATTACCAGGAGCAGAATGCCGAAACCGTAACCTTTGGTATTGCACCAAGAATTAATGTAAGCGGACGTATCGCTTCTGTTGATTTGGCAGTGGAGCTTTTGCTGTGTACCGACGAAGAAAGGGCACAGGAGCTTGCAGCAGAATTAAACGAGCTAAATGTTAA
This sequence comes from Bacillota bacterium, assembly GCA_023431215.1. Lineage (GTDB taxonomy): Bacteria > Bacillota > Clostridia > Oscillospirales > Ruminococcaceae > Angelakisella. The sequence goes on along the minus strand of JAEYXR010000037.1, from coordinate 14,433 downwards.
GCGAAAAGAAATTGAAGAAGAGATATGGGCTGATATTGACCGCATGTTTGCTGAGCAGCCGAAGTTGCTTTACCAGCGCATCATTGTCGTCCAAGGAGACAATTGGCACTGTGGTGTGATTGGTATTATTGCTGCCAGAGTGGTAGAGCGATACAGAAAGCCCTGCATTGTACTTTCCCGGGATAAAAGTGAAATTCGTGGGTCGGCTCGTAGTGTAGAAGGCTTTTCAATGATTGAAGCAATATCAGCGTGTGGGGACTTCCTGACCAAATACGGAGGTCATCCTATGGCTGCGGGCCTTTCTATGGAGATCCAGCAATTAAGTAAGTTTACAGAAACGCTTTTGGCTTATGCGGAAAAGCATTACCCTACAATGCCGGTTTACTCTCTTTCTGTTGATGCAGTTATTGAAGCTGATGATGTTACAATAGAAAACTGCGATTTGCTTGCAAAATTATCCCCTTTTGGCTGCTGTAATCCACAGCCTGTTTTAACGCTAATGGGTGCAGTCCTTGATGGAATTACTCCTATTGGCAACGGCAATCATTTACGGCTTAGTTTACAGCAAAAAGGTCGTCAAGTGCAGGCAGTACTGTTTGGCATTGGACCAAATCAGTTTCCTTTTGCTCAAGGTGATGTGATTGACTGTGCGGTGAATCTGTCTGTAAACACGTATCATGACCTTCGTCGGCCCTCTGTTCGCATTTTAAGCATTCATCCTTCTGGTGCAAACTTATCACAAAAACAGCTGATGAAGGATGCCTACGACCAGATAAAAAGGGGAGAGCCTGTTGGAGCACTTCCTTTTAATCTAAGCTTTGACAGAGAAGCTTTATCTGTGGTTTATCGGTACTTGCGAAGCAATTCACCCTGCCTATTTGGCGAAGATGGGCTGTGGTACAAGCTGGGCAACAGCTCTGATTACTTTAAAATATTGGCTTCGCTGGATGTGCTAAAAGAGCTAAATCTTATTTCTGACCAAAGAGAAAAAGGAAAAAGAATAATTACAGTAATACCATCACAGCAAAAAATGGATTTGATGGCATCTCCTACATATCAAACGTTAACGAACTTGAAGTTGGTGCATTGATGGACGAATTGTTTAGCAAATTAGCAGATAAAATTGAAAAAAGCAATAAGCAGTACAGTATGGATAGAATTGAAAAAGCCTATCTGCTGGCGAAGCACGCCCATGGGGACCAACTGCGTAAATCCGGCGAACCTTATATCGATCATCCTGTTAGTGCGGCAATTATTCTGGTAGAGTTGGGTATGGATACTGACTCCATTGTTGCAGCACTGCTCCATGATGTTGTTGAGGATACCGAGATTCCTTTGGATGTCATAAAAAAGGAATTTGGTCCCGATGTTGCATTGCTGGTGGACGGCGTTACCAAGTTGGGGCGTATTCCATTTTCTTCAAGGGAGCGGCAGCAGGCAGAGAATGTACGGAAGATGCTGCTTGCCATGGCTCAGGACGTACGAGTCATTATTATTAAACTGGCGGATCGGTTACACAATGCCCGCACCTTTGGTTATCTTTCGGACGAAAAGCGCCGTATTAAAGCGTTGGAGACCATGGAGGTGTATGCACCTCTTGCACATAGGCTAGGTATCAACAATGTAAAAGAAGAACTTGAGGATATCTCCCTGCATTATCTTGACCCCATTGCATGCAATGAGATAGAAGAGCAGCTTGCCATGCGCAAAGAAGAGCGTGAGGCATTTTTGCAGCGCATTATAGCTCGAATTCAGACTCGTTTGGACAGCGAGCATATCAAAGCGCAAATTGACGGACGGGTAAAAAGTATTTATGGCATATACCGCAAGGTTTATATGCAGGGCAGAAATATGGATGAAATTTATGATGTATATGCTGTGCGTATCATCGTAGATTCTGTCTTGGAGTGCTATAATATTCTGGGCGTCATCCATGATATGCTTCGTCCCATTCCCAACCGCTTCAAAGACTACATCTCCACTCCCAAGCAGAATATGTACCAGTCCTTGCATACAACCGTCATCGACAAAGAGGGCATACCTTTTGAAGTGCAAATTCGCACCTGGGATATGCATTATACTGCTGAATATGGTGTAGCAGCACACTGGAAGTATAAAATAGGCGTAAGCGGTAAAGACAGCCTGGAGGATCGCCTGTCCTGGATTCGTCAGCTATTGGAATCCCAAAAAGAATCTGACGATGTTGAGGATATTATTAAATCTATAAAAAGTGATATTGCTCCCGAAGAGGTGTTTGTATTCACCCCTCGCGGAGATGTAATCAGTTTGCCCGTAGGTTCTACCGTTATCGACTTTGCCTATGCCATCCACACCCAGGTAGGCAACAAAATGATAGGTGCAAAAGTAGATGGGCGAATGGTATCCTTGGACTACAAGGTCAAAACTGGAATGATTGTAGAGGTACTTACCTCCTCTAGCAGAGAAAGCGGCCCCAGCCGTGACTGGCTGAATATTGTACGTACTTCTGAAGCCAGGAATAAGATAAGAAGCTGGTTTAAAAAAGAAAAGCGTGACGAAAACATCTCTGAGGGTAAAATGGCCATAGATCGTGAGTTCCGTCGTAATTTAATTAATATTCCGGAGACAGACAGAGAAGGGTTTATGTCTGATATTGCCACACGCCAGCGGTATAATTCACTGGATGATTTTTATGCGGCTATTGGCTACGGCGGTATATCTCTGCAAAAGATTATGCCTCGAGTCAAAGAGGACTTTCAAAAGATATATCGTGCGGTACAGCTGGATTTAACAACAAAACAGGTGCCAAAAAAGAAAAGAGAATCCAAAGCTTCCAGCGGTGTTATTGTGGAGGGCCTGGATGGATGCCTGGTTAAATTTGCACGCTGCTGCAATCCTGTGCCGGGGGATGATATCATCGGATTTATTACCCGCGGCTTTGGCGTTTCTATTCACAAAAAAGATTGTGTCAACGTTCGCAATGCTTCACAGTCGGAGTCTGACCGTTGGGTGCATACAACCTGGGCAAGCAGCGTAAAGGAGACGTATAAAACTACCATTGAAATTATCGGCAACGACCGCTCCGGCTTGCTGGCAGATGTAAGCATTTCACTTTCCAATATGCGTATTCCCATTCATACCCTTATTGCCAAGGAATTAAAAGATAATCAAACCAGTATACAGGTGACCATTGGCATCAGTGATTTGGAGCAGCTGAACTTAATTGTGGCTAACTTAAAAAAGATTAGCGGCATTTCAACCATACAAAGAACAGGACAGTAAAGAAGGGGATTTTCTCTTATGAGAGCAGTATTGCAGCGCGTCAGCCGTGCTGAGGTGGTTATTGAGGGCAAAACTACGGCGAATGCCCGTGAGGGTTTGCTGATTTTGCTTGGTATTACCCATACAGACACACCGGAGCTTGCAGAATATCTTGCAAAAAAGTGCTCTGAGCTGCGCATTTTTACCGATGAAAACGATAAACTGAACCTTTCTGTTCAGGATGTTGGCGGTGATATTGTTGTTGTATCTAACTTTACGCTGTATGCCAGTTGCGCCAAAGGACGCAGACCAGATTTTTTGCGTGCAGCAAAGCCGGATACGGCGGTACCCCTATATGAGCATTTTGTGGAGCAGTTGCGTCAATTGAGTGGTCTAAAGGTTGAAACAGGTGTTTTTGGTGCTGATATGGCAGTTTCCTTGACCAATGACGGGCCAATTACTATTATTTTAGACACGGATGAAATGGGACGATAAACTTGCAGGAAGGAAAGCATATGAAGCTATTTACTGTACCGATGACATGCTTTGCAGCCAACTGCTATGTGCTTGTCACAGAAAAAAATAACGGTATTCTTATTGATCCCGGTGCGCAAGGTGATAAGATTTGTGCGGCTTTAAAGGCAAATGAGGTGAATCCCGTAGCGATTTTACTGACACATGCACACTTTGACCATGTGGGAGCAGTCAAAACCCTGCAGCAGGAATACCCGGGCATCATGGTATATTTGTGCCCAAAAGATATTGCAACCATCACAGACACGGTGGAACGAAGAGCTTTGCAATGGGGGCTAATTGATCCCCAGCAATATCATATTATTCCAGATAAAGAGCTGAACGAAGGAGATATTATTGAAATAGATGATCTTTCCTTCTCGGTTTTAGAAACTCCAGGACATACCATGGGGTCAGTTTGCATTGCCTGTGGCGACTACTTGTTTACCGGTGATACCCTGTTTTTACATGATTACGGAAGAACCGACCTGTTTGGCGGCAGTCCGGAACAGATGCTGGATTCTTTGGCAAAGCTGGGTGGTATCAGCCGCAATTATCTGGTGATGCCCGGGCATGAAGAAAGCACCACCTTAGACAATGAGCGTGAATTCATCAAAGGCGTGTTGCAGGAGTATGGAAGATGATAGTATGCGCCCCAAATGAAAAATTTCATTACGAGCTGGAAGCCATTATTCGTATGTTTTTACCCGATTGCAAGGTGCGTTTTCAAGAGCGAGCACAGGGTGACAGCGACTATGTAAAAGTAAAGACAACTGCAGATAAAATAAAAGATAACAATTATAATACTGTTACCTTAAAACTTGAAGATAGGGAAGAGTCCTTGTCAGAAAGTTGCAGCAACACCGATAGAGAAACTGAACTTAGTATCTGCCGGTTGTTGTATCAGCTTTTAAGCAAATTTACCGGTCATCATGTGGAGTGGGGAATTCTTACCGGAATCCGTCCGGTAAAGCTGATACGGCAAATGCGCGAAGAAGGCTATACAGAAACAGAAATTATGCAGCGTTTTACAAAAAGCTACTTGGTGAGTGAAGACAAGGTTCAGCTTTGCCTGGAAACCGATAAGGTACAGCGTCCTGTGATAGAATCAGCACTGCCAAAAGGGTACAGTCTTTATGTATCGATCCCTTTTTGTCCTTCTCGCTGCAGCTATTGTTCTTTTGTCAGCCATAGTATAGAGAAGACCTGGAAGCTGATTCCTGAGTACTTGGAAAAGCTATGCGAAGAACTAAGGCATACCGCAAACCTTGTAAAAGAAAAAGGATTACTATTGCAGAGCGTTTATGTTGGAGGGGGCACTCCTACCGTTCTTTCAGCAGAGCAGCTGCGGGTTTTGCTGGCGGCGGTACGACAGTATTTTGACTTTACATTGTGTCAGGAATTTACTGTTGAAGCCGGCCGGCCGGATACTATTGATTTGGAAAAGCTGATAGTACTCAAAGAGATGGGTGTAGATAGAATCAGTATTAATACCCAAAGCTTAAATGATGAAATTTTGCAGCAAATTGGGCGGAAACATACGGTAAAAGAATTTTTAAAAGCATATGAGCAAGCAAAAATGCTTGATTTTGCAGCGATTAATGTTGACTTAATCGCCGGTCTTTCGGGTGAGACAACAGATAGCTTTTGCAAATCTCTTGACCAGGTAATAGAACTGGAGCCAGAAAATATTACGGTTCATGCTCTGACAGTAAAGCGTGCAGCTACCATCAGAGATGAAAAAAGTTTACATTTAAATGGTATTTCTTCTGTTGGCAATATGATAAACTATTCCCAGAAAAAGCTTTTTGAAAATGGTTGGAAACCGTACTACATGTACCGCCAAAAAAGTACAATTGATTCTTTGGAAAATGTCGGTTTTGCAAAGGACGGGACAACGGGTATTTACAATATTTTTATTATGGATGAAACCCATACCATTCTTTCTGTGGGTGGCGGAGGTGTCACTAAGCTGGTTTTGCCTGACGGAGGCAAAATTCATCGCATTTTTAATTATAAATATCCATATGAGTATATCAGTAGGTTTGAACAACTCTTGCAACGTAAAGAGGAGATAATGGAGTTTCCTCTTTAAATAATTAGTATGACAGAATGAAGGAGGCGTGTGACATGTCAGATACATTCAATCGTTTTATCAGCAAGGCCAAAGAAGCCGCTAATGTAGCCGGAAAGGTAGCAGGCGATGTTGTAGACAGCTCCAAACTTAAGCTTCGGGAAGTAAAGATATCTACAGATATCAAAGAAGCTTACGAGCGTCTTGGTTCTATTGTGTATGACTCAATCAAACACGATACGGACAATCGACAGCTGGTGGATATGGTAGTCAGTGAACTGGATGGTCTGCTTACCGAGCTGGATGAATTAAAGACAAAAGATGCTGCTGTGGTGGGACAGGTGATTTGCCCCAAATGCAACGCACTGAACAATGAAGAATTTACTTATTGCTCTCGTTGTGGTGCCGCCTTGTATCAAAAAGCAGAAAAAGCAGAAGAATAATAGTACTATAACATCATAAAATGTGGGAGAAGCCTTTTCTCCCGCATTTTTTATACTGCTTGTGCTATTTTTTCTAAGCGGAGAAGCAAAACTGTAAACAACATCTTACATAAATTTGGGCTGACAGGATCGGGTGATAATTTGAAAGAGAAAAAGGGTGGCCAAAGCTTTTTGGAAGGTGCCATTGTACTGACCATGGCAACTTGTGTGGTGAAACTCATTGGAGCAGTCTTTAAAATACCCCTTGCTAACATCCTGGGCGGTGTTGGCATGTCTTATTTTGTATCTGCTTATGATATATTTACCCCCTTGTACAGTCTTACCGTAACCGGATTGGGAATTGCTGTATCCCGGGTAGTCTCGGAGTATACTATCAAAAGGGAATACGGAAATGTTAAGGCTGTAATGCGTGCGGCTAAAAGAATATTTTTGTTTTTGGGTATTGCAGGGGCATTGCTGCTTGCATTGGTAGCAAAATCATTTTCAGAGCTTATAAACAACCCTCGTGCAATGCTTTCTGTATACGCCATTGCGCCGGCAATTGTTTTCAGCTGTATTTCTTCTGTATATCGCGGGTACTACCAAGGGCTGTCCAACATGGTTCCCACGGCAAAATCCCAGGTGTTGGAAGCGGTGGTGAAAATGCTTGCGGGTACAGTTCTTTCTTATGGTGTTACAGCTTATTTGCGCAATCAATATGCGGGCTATGGGCAACTACTGGGGCACTCCTTTGCCACTGCAGCGGAGGCCGATATTTATATCTTTCAATTTTCGGCAGCAGCAGCGGTACTGGGTGTAACACTAAGCACCGTTGCCGGTGCCATCTACATTGGGTGGCATCACCGCAGATTGCTGCCTGCTTCCACCATTTTAAACTCTGTCAAACCTGCTACCCACAGCGTGTCCTATCTGGGCAGAAACCTTATTAAAATTGCCATTCCTATTTCCTTAAGCACGCTGATTATTAATTTGTCAGCCCTGATAGATCTTACCTCTGTTATGAACTGCTTAAGTACGGCAATTATAAAGGATGCACCAACAATACTCTCGATGTATGAGGGACTGATTCCTCCGGAGATTACCACTGATATTTTACCCGAATACCTCTATGGGTCTTACTCTGGCTTGGCGTTTTGTATTTTTTATTTAATTCCTTCTTTAACTGCGGGTCTTGGCATCAGTGGTGTTCCTGCAGTGACACGCCGCTGGACAGCTCGCAACAATACTGAGTTGAAAGAAACTATCTCATCCATACTGCGTGTCACCTTAATGATTGCTTTGCCGGCAGGGCTTGGCATTGCAGTATTATCGGGGCCAATTTTAAATCTTCTGTTTCCTGCACGGACAATGGAAGCCGCCATTATCGCTCCTGTTTTGCGGGTAATGGGTATCAGTGCAATTTTTGTTGCCACCGCAACACCGGTAAACAGCATATTGCAGGCAATAGGCAAAGAAAGAGTACCGCTGATTGTGTTGGCAATTGGTGCGGTTATCAAACTAACTACTAACTTTATGTTGGTTTCCCGCCCGGAAGTTAATATTCAGGGAGTTCCTTACGGAACATTGCTTTGCTATATTTTTATTCTTGTAGTTAATATGGCTGCTTTGCTGTATTATTCGGAAATAAAGTTAAATTTCTGGCGTGTATTTATCAAGCCGTTGTTCTGTTCATTGGTTAGTGCAGCATCTGCTTATTCTTGCTACAACCTTCTTTTAACCGATGCATCTAACACAATTCGAGTTATTATGACCATAACAATAACGGTAGTAATCTATGTTCTGATGATTCTTTTGACAAAGACCATCACAACTACGGATATTAGGATGCTTCCTGTCGATGAAAAAATGGTAAAAACACTTGAAAAGCTTGGACTTATCAGTTAAAATAGGGAAGGCAGTTTAACATAACGAGGTAACGGATGAAAGCTAATTTTACATTGAAATCTGTTTATACAATTGATGATCTACTGGAGATTATGGAAATCCTTAGAAGTGATAATGGCTGTATGTGGGATAGGGAACAAAACCACCATACCATCCGTAATAACTTTATTGAGGAAACCTATGAAGCGGTAGAAGCAATTGATGAAGAAAACCCGGAGCTGCTTTGTGAAGAATTGGGCGATGTGCTGCTACAGGTTGTTTTTCATTCTCAAATGGAAAAAGAGAAGCAGAGTTTTGGCTTCGCAGATGTTTGCGATGGCATTTGTAAAAAACTGATTCACCGCCATCCTCACGTGTTTGGTGATGTCCATGTAACTGACTCCGGTCAAGTGCTGGATAATTGGGACAACATTAAAAAGGAAGAAAAGCAGCAGCAGACAGCCACAAGCACTTTGGAGGGCGTATCTAGGGCTTTGCCGTCACTTATTCGCAGCCACAAGGTGCAAAAGCGTGCAGCCAAAACCGGCTTTGAATATCCTAGTATTCAGGATGCATTAAATGACCTGAAAAGTGAGATTATAGAGTTGGAAGAGGCGATTGCAAAGGCAGACAGTGAAAATTGCAATGAAGAGTTGGGTGATGTGTTGTTTTCTGCCGTTAATGTCGCCCGTTTGCTAAAGCTGGATCCTGAAGAATCACTGTATCGTTCCACTGACAAATTCATCAAGCGCTTCACCGCGGTAGAACAAATTGCAGTAACCAATCAAATAGACTTAAAAGACTGTTCGATTGATGAACTTAACCGCATTTGGAAGAACGCCAAAGAAAATGTTTAAAATTTATGGAGGTAAAAAACATGACAAAGGTAGAACTTGTAAACGCAGTAGCCGAAAAGACCGGACTTTCAAAAAAGGATAGTGAAAAGGCTGTTTCCGCTGTGTTCGCTTCCATTACCGAGACCCTGCAGAAGGGCGATAAGCTTTCTCTGGTAGGCTTTGGAACCTTTGAGGTTAAAGAGCGTGCTGCTCGTTCCGGTATCAACCCCAGAACAAAGGAGCCTATTTCCATCGCCGCTTCCAAGAACCCTGTCTTCAAAGCTGGTAAAGCTCTGAAGGATGCTATCAAATAAGAAAAGAAAAGCTTCTGCCTCCGGAACCATCCGGAGGCAGTCTTCATAAAAAGGAGATAGCTTTTAAATTTGTTTCAAGCTATTTCCTCTCAGGGTGATGCACAGGAAGATACGTTCTCTTTGCTCGCTACCGTCAAGCCCGGGAGCATATGATGGTAAACTTAGACTGCTTTGGGGCACGACTGCTACACAGTATATGTAAAATGCTCTTATCATTCTTCTAAGTGGTAAGAGTGACTTTTCTATTATTTTTTGCCAATGCAAAGCGGCAGAAAGGAGCATTATTATGAGATTGGATAAATACTTAAAAGCTTCTCGTATTATCAAAAGGCGAACCATTGCAAATGAAGCTTGCGATGCCGGAAGGGTATTGGTAAACGGTAAGGTAGCCCGTGCTTCTTACGAAGTAAAGCTGGAGGATGTTATTGAAGTAAACCTGGGTACGCGTCCTGTTAAGCTTCAGGTTAAAGGACTTAATGAAGCTACTAACAAAGACAATGCTTCTCAAAACTATCAGATTTTAGAGGGTTGACCAGACAGACCGCATAGAACGTTCTTTTCCGGCATAATCATGATATAGAATCGGACGGCGAAAAGCAGCCGAGAGGAGGAAAGGAGCGGGATGAATATGGACAACAAGCAGGTTCCCGTAGAGCATACCATTGTAATCGAAGGACGAAAATCTGTTTCTATCAGCGGCGTCAGTGATGTTGAAAGCTTTGACGAGCAAATGGTTATTTTAATGACCGATATTGGTGAACTGGTCATCAAGGGCTTTGGTTTGCACATTAATAAAATAGATGTTGTAACAGGTGACCTTGCCTTGGAAGGCGATATCTACAGTATAAGCTATAGTGATACCCAGCCAGCGGGTGGAGGCTTTTTTGGCAGGCTTTTTAAATAGGTGGCAGTATGGAGATCTATATCACAGAGCAAGCCGCCATTTTTTTCAATTCATTGTTGCTGGGTGCCGTTTTAGGTATTATCTACGATTTCTTTCGCATCACCAGGCTAGCATTTATTATGCCGCCGTTATTGGTGCTACTGGAAGATTTACTGTTCTTTTTGCTTTCCAGTATCATTCTGTTTAATTACTTATTAGAGTCAAACCATGGTCAAATAAGATATTTTATCTTTATTGGTGTAGTGCTGGGGTGGGTGCTGTACTACTTTTCTTTGGGCAGATTACTAATTGGGATATCAGCAAAAATTATTGCTATAGTACGTCGGGTACTGGGGATTATATTTAGCCCTTTTTATTGGATTTTGAATAAATTAGAAAACGGATTGAAAATTAGCGGTAAATATTTGGCACAGAAGCGTGATGAAGCCAAAATCCGCTTGAAAACAAGAATTAAATTGTTGTATAATAAGAAGAACAGCACAAAACCTCCTAAGAAAGGAGAGCAGGATGAAAAAAGTAAAAGGAAAAGAAGGAAAGACAAAGCTTAAAAAAGGTTTTTCTTATAACACAGTGCTCAAAATGATCATCCTTACTCTTTTGGTGGTTCTTGCAGTTTTCTTTTTTAAATCCCGAGCAGATATTTCTTCGGTAAAAAAAGATCTTGCAGCTTTAGAGGAACAGATAGAAACCCAGAAGCTTATGAATAAAGACGTTCTTTACGCCCTGCGGGAAGACGAGTCTAAGATGGAACGCGCAGCAAGAGAAGAACTGGATTATGCGCATCCTGAAGAAAAAGTCTTTGTTGATGTTTCTGGAATTAAATAAAAACTTATCAGAGAGGAATTTTTGAAAACATGCAGGTAGAGGTTGGATCGATTGTTGAGGGCAAGGTGGCAAAAATCACCAATTATGGCGCTTTTGTTGATATCGATGGCGGTGGCACAGGTATGATACATATTTCTGAGGTCGCTAACACCTATGTAAAGGACATCAATGATCATCTTAAGGTGGGTGAACTTGTTAAGGTTAAGGTTATTGGAATTAACCCCGAGAATAAAGTGAGTCTTTCTATAAAAGCCACACAGGAGGCTCCAGCTCCTGCACCACGACCCCAGGGACAGCAGAGACAAGGTGCTCCGCGGGGTGGTTTTGGTGGCGGTGCTCCCCGTTCTTTTAACCGTTCCTCATCCGCTCCCAGCACCGGAGATCCTTTTGAAGATATGATGAATAGGTTTAAAAAGAGCAGCGATGATCGTATGTCTGATCTGCGTAAGGTGGCTGATCCCAAACGCGGTACCGGGCGTCGTTCTAATCGTGGGTAATCGATGTGCTGTTAGAATAAAATCAAAAGGGTCGAATGATCGGCCCTTTTCTTTATAACTGCAAATACAAGGAGCTTAAAAATGGTTATTATAAATGCAAGAATCAATACCTGTGTAAGCAGTGAAATTGAAAATGGTTACATAGTGATTCAAAATGGCATTATTGAGGAAGTTGGTAGCGGTGTTTATTTAGGAAGTGATGCACAACAGTTTGATGCGCAAGGGCTGCTGGTAACTCCGGGTTTTATAGATGCCCATTGTCATATTGGCATGTGGGAGGATGGTCTTGCTTTTGAGGGTGATGATGGAAATGAAGAAACAGATCCCTGTACGCCTCAGCTGCGCTCTTTGGATGCCATTAATCCAATGGACCGCGCTTTTTCCGAGGCGTTGGAATATGGTATTACCACAGTAGTGACAGGCCCCGGAAGTGCAAACCCTGTTGCGGGACAAATTACTGCAATGAAGACAGCAGGGCGTGTCATTGACGAAATGGTTATTAAAGCACCCTGTGCAATGAAGTTTGCAATGGGAGAAAACCCTAAGGTGACTTACAACGAAAAGTCACAGCAGCCATGCACACGTATGGCTATCACTGCAATCATTCGTGAGCAGTTGCAAAAAGCAAAGCGTTATCAGGAGGACTTGGCAAAGTCCCAGGAGGATGAAGACACAGACCCGCCGGAATTGGATGCAAAATGTGAAGCGTTGTTACCTGTTTTGACAAAAGAGATTAAGGCTCACTTTCATGCACATCGGGCAGATGATATTTGTACCGTGTTGCGGCTGATACGGGAGTTTGATTTGGACGGTGTAATCATCCATGGCACAGAGGGCCATTTGGTAGCAGATGTTATTGCAAAATCCGGTGTTCCTGTGGTGTGTGGTCCGGTCATTTGCACACGTACAAAACCGGAACTAAAAAATGCAGAGCGCTTTAATGCGGCCAAGCTTATGGAAGCAGGAGTGAAAGTTTCTATCAATACTGATGCACCGGAAGTTCCCATCGATATGCTGGCCACCTCTGCGGCGATTTCTGTTAAAGGCGGAGTACCCATGCAGGAGGCATTAAAATTGATTACTATTTATGCAGCAGAAGCTGCAGGCATTCAAAATCGGGTAGGTTCTATCAGTGCTGGCAAAGATGCAGACTTATTGTTCTTTGACTCTAACCCCATTGCATTGCTACAAGCACCAAAATATGTCATTGTTGATGGAAAATTTATAAAATAGTACAAGATTAGTCATATAACATCTTGTAGTTTTTAATAAATAATGATATAATTTAATTGCAAATTTAGTTATTACGCATAGTTTGACTGGCGTAATACGGGTTTAGCAAAAGGGAGGTATCGTTATGAATATCAACTACATTGGAAAAAAGACTGTCATTAAAGATTCCTTCAAGGAATACGCCGAAAAGCGCCTTAAGAAACTAGAGAAGTTTTTTGATGACGATCCCATGGTGACCATTATTGTTACCAACGAGGATGAGATAGAGACTGTTGAGGTGACTGTAAAATCCAAGGGCGTTTTCTTTAGAGCGGAGCGCGATAGTAACGACCGACTCACTTCCCTTGATCTGGCTGTGGATGTGTTGGTTCAACAGATTGTTCGTAATAAAAACAGGCTGGAAAAACGCTTTAAAGGCGCGGAGCTATTGCTGGCAGAAGAACACGACCACGAAGATTATGCACCGGATGTGCTGGTGAAAACCAAAAAGTTTTACGTAGGCGTTATGGATGCTGAAGAAGCCATTTTGCAAATGAACATGTTAGGACATGAGTTCTTTATGTTCCGTAACGGAGAAACCGGAGAGATTAACGTGGTATATCGTCGTAAGGACGATAACTACGGTCTCTTAGAACCCATAGCAGACTAAAAGATTATTTTGTTATACACGCAGTGGGCAGCAGAAATGCTGCCCCTGCTTTTGAAAGGAAAAGGATTGGATCTATGACCAAGCTAAAACTGAGCTGCCCCTGCAATTTTGGGCTGGAAAGTGTGCTTTCTGGTGAGCTTAAGCGGATGGGTGCCGAAGGCATTACCGTTACCGACGGAAGGGTGGATTTTGAAGGAGACTGGAGCAGCATTGCCAAGGCTAATCTTTGGCTGAGAACGGCTGAACGTGTTTTGGTAGTACTGGGTACTTTTAAAGCCACCAGCTTTACGCAACTATTTGATGAGGTTGAAAAACTCCCTTTTGAGAATTTTGTGGGCAAAAAAGACCGTTTTCCGGTGAAAGGTTGGTCTCTAAACTCTCAATTGCATAGCGTACCGGATTGTCAGTCTATAATAAAAAAAGCGGCGGTAAAGCGCCTTGGCGCTCGGTATGGCTTGTCCTGGTTTGAAGAAACAGGAGAGCTGGTTCAAATCCAGTTTTCTATCATGAAGGATATGGTAACAGTGATGCTGGATACCTCTGGTGCAGGGCTGCACAAACGCGGCTATCGCAAGGTATCTAATCTTGCTCCCATCAAGGAAACTTTGGCAGCAGGCATACTTGATATTGCAAGAATATACCCAGACACCCAACTGTACGATCCTTTCTGCGGAAGTGGCACATTTTTAATTGAGGCTGCCTATAAGGCTAAAAATATTGCCCCCGGTCTTTACCGTCGCTTTTCAGCAGAAAGATGGGGCTGTATCCCCAATACTGTTTGGAGACAGGAACGTGAAAGTGCCATTGGTATGGTGCGCAAGGAAGACGTTACCTTCCAGGGCTTTGGTACGGACATCAGCAGTGAGGCTGTTGAGATTACCAGAAGCAATGCTGTAAGGGCCAGTGTATCAGCTTTGATTACCACTGCGGTTAAGGATGTGAGAGACTTTGTCCCCCCTGCACAAAAGTCTATTGTTGTTTGCAACCCTCCTTATGGTGAGCGTCTGCTGACACTACCGGAAGCAGAGGCTTTGTACCGGGA
>JAEYXR010000027.1 GCA_023431215.1 Bacillota bacterium | reverse complement strand
AGAGAACACCCTTGTTGACCAGGTGGGTGTTGAGCACGCCAAAGGCGGTTTCTAGCCCCACTACGCCCATCATGCTCTTTTCCAGCCACTTGCTTTTTTCTTCTGCACTATGGGGGGCATGGTCGGTGGCCCCGCAGTCTATGGTTCCGTCCACCAGCCCTTGCACCAGCGCATCTCGGTCTGCTGCACCGCGGATGGGGGGATTCATTTTAAAGCGCCCATCCTCCTGCAGATCCATATCGCACATGGTAAGGTAATGAGGACCTGTTTCGCAGGTTACCTTCACACCGCTGGCCTTTGCGTCCCGAATGAGCGCCACACTTTCCTTGGTGGAGATGTGGCAGACATGGTAGCGGCAGCCGGTGTCGGCGGCAAGGCGTAAGTCACGCTCAATCTGCTTCCACTCGCTTTGGGAGCTGATGCCCCTGTGTCCGTGGGCTTGGGCGTACTCCCCTGCGTGGATGTAACCGCCAAACAGCAGACTGTTGTCCTCACAGTGGGCCACAATGTGTTTCCCCAGTACCTTGGCCCTTTCCATGGCCTCCCGCATCATGCCCTCGCCCTGTATGCCCTTACCGTCGTCGCTGAAGGCCAGTGCCCCTGCTTTGGCAAGCGCCTCAAAGTCGGTGAGCTCCTCTCCCTTTTGCCCTACGGTAATAGAGGCATAAGGGTAAACGTGGATGCGGCCTGTTTTTTCTATCAGCTCCTGCTGCTGTGCCAGATGCAGCTCACTATCCGGTACAGGATTCAGGTTTGGCATGGTGCACAGAGCGGTATAGCCGCCCTTGGCTCCTGCCCGGGTGCCGGTGGTAATGGTCTCTTTATAAGAAAAACCGGGCTCTCGCAAATGCACATGCACATCAGCGAAGCCCGGTATTAAATACTTATTTTCGGCACTAATAATATTGTCAAAACCAAAAGTGGGAATAGAAACAGAAACACTGTGAATTTTACCATCCACAATGGCCACATCTCGATGCAAAAAACCATTTTGGCAATATACCATGCCGCCGGTAATCAGCTGTTTCATAAAACCCCTCCTTACTATCATCCTACATGTCCGCAGACATTTTTACTATTCTAGCATGACAGGCACACCTAGCGCAATGACAAATTACGCCAAAGAAAACTGTTAAAAAAGTACAAGGTTATGAAATTTGAACAGTGCCCTATCCTCAGATGTAGTTCAAATTCTTTTTATTATGTGCGCCAAAGAAATTTTTATGAAAGTATTGACTCTGACGTAACGTTATAGTTTATACTACAATCAGTGGCCACAACAAAGCTTCGGCATAAAGTTTTCAACAAGAGAGGAGGCTGCCGGTGGAAAAAAACAAAGAGCTTACTGTTGCCCAGGTGGCAAAGCTGACAGGTATCAGCGTGCGCACGCTGCATCATTATCACCAAATCGGACTTTTATCTCCCTCGCATATTACCGCCGCAGGCTACCGGTTCTATGGTATTAAGGAGCTGGAGCGTCTGCAGCAGATACTGTTTTATAAGGAACTGGATTTTTCTCTGGAGGACATTGCGCGGCTGCTGGATGCCCCGGGGTATGACAAGAGCATTGCTTTAAGCCAACACCGACATCTGCTGACACTTCGGCGCAAGCGTCTGGATGATTTAATTACACTGACCGACCAATTATTAAAAGGAGAAACCGTTATGAGCTTTCAGGAGTTTGATATGAAAGAAATTGAAGAAACCAAAGAAAAGTACGCCAAAGAGGCAGAGGAACGCTGGGGCGACACAGACGCCTATGCCCAGAGTCAAAAGCTCACCAATAGCTATAACAAAGAGGACTGGGCGCGCATTCAGGGTGAGGCACAGGATATATATGACGCTTTTGCCGCAGCAATGAAAAACGACCCTGCCAGTGATGCTGTTCAGGCACTGGTGGCCCGCTGGCAGCAGCACATTACCCACAACTATTATGACTGCACCAAAGAGATTTTGGCAGGCCTTGGCCAAATGTATACAGCAGACCAGCGGTTTACCCAAAATATTGACAAAACCGCTCCGGGGCTCGCTGCTTTTATCAGCTCCGCCATTGAGATTTACTGCAAATAAACCTATTCTGCACCTTCCAGGGCAGCGGGCAGCTCTGAAGCCTGCACAAGAACCTCCCCATGCAAAAAAGCCTTCAGCCTGCTGCCCAGCAGCTTTTGAAACAGTTTTAAAAAGCTGCCGATGCCTACCGCTGCCAACACGGTACCTTCACGAACCCCCTGAACATTATGGAGTATCAGAACGGAAAGCACCACAGCAACCACCACACAGGTACTGTCTAACATAATTTTGGCATTGGCACGCTGAATGCCAAAGCGTTGGGCTATGGCTTCCATTAAGCCTTCCGGGGGCAAACACATAATACGTGCTTCGGTATACAGCATAATTCCCAGTGCCAGCAAAACAATACCCAACACTGCAAAAAACAGCCGCGCAGGGTAGGTGGCAGGCTGTGGCAGCGGAGTTGCTACCCAGCCCATAAAACTGACAAAGCTGCCATAAAGGGTTGCCACAAAAATTTGCAGCAGGTTTTTCAGCTGAAACTTTCTGCCCAGCAAAATCACCTGCAGCAGAATAAAAACAAGAAAGGTTGCCGTTGTACAAAGGCCCATTTCTACCTGAAAAATTTGGCTTTGCACATAGGGAATAGCACTTACGGGTGATACGCCAAGGTTGGATCGAACAGAAACCACCACACTGGTGGCCATAATGAGAATTCCCAGACAGTAAATTACCATCCTGCGCAGCAGGAATTTATTGTTACTCATGGATTCATACTCCTTGATTGTATTGTTAACCCTTCTTTTTGCATCTAAAGTTAGTATAATATATCATAATTATAACACCTAGTATAGTAAGCCCCACAAAGCCAAACGCAATTGGCTGCAGTGCCTGTTCCCGCATATGCCCAAGCTCTACCCGCAGACAAAAAAGCGTAAGTACAGTTAGTAATACCACCTCATACAGGCAAAACAGCCCCATGGCACGGCACAGCTTTTTTTGGTCATACCGTGCTTTTTCCTCTTTGCTTGCGGTGTTGTAACCGGCAATGAGCCAGCTACCCTTGCCTTGCAGCAAAAAAGCCCCTATGATGATAAACAGTAAAATTATTGTCGCCATCAGGTAAATACCACCCATTACCAGTCACCTCTTCGCCTTTTTTGGAGAAAGACAAGCACGGTTTTTACAAAGCATCATATAAAATGTTCTTTGGGGGAACAGTAAATTTGTGGCAATGCAAGAACAAAGATACAGCAGATGCCTAATTGCCGTATCTTGGCGTATATCCATTGCCACTGGTCCATTTGTCAAAAGGTACAGACGCTTTTACCGCCTGTACCTTTTTTGCAGTCACATAAATTTCTATCAGCAATGGCAACAGCAAGGCAAAATACGCAGCTTTGCGCTTACAACCGCCCACCCTGCTGAATTTTGAGTACCTTTAATGCAGCAGAACATACCGAAGTTATGGCCTCTGCAGAAAGTCCCTAGTCGTTTTGTAAACCGGAGTCTACAATGGCCTGTGCCATCATCTGCAGCAGTTCATCGCAAGAATCCTTGGTGGGCAGGTAAGGGCTTCCTACCTCCAGCCCCATTAGGTTTGCCAAGTCTTTGGTGCCCACCGGGAATGTAGCCATATCCATGGTAAGGCGCACAGGCGTCAAACGGTACTGGGCATCCAAAGAAGCCTGTATGTTGCCTGCCGCATATTCGTTGTAAATGGAGCACACCAGCTGGGGGAACATGTTGGCGGTGGTTGCCACGCAGCCTGCCGCGCCTGCGGCAATGGCGCTGTAAATAAGGGTGTCCTTGCCGCCAAACACTTTAAAATTCATACCGCGGCTTAAACGGATATATTCACAGGTAATGGTCATGTCACCGCTGGAGTCCTTCACACCCACAATATTTTTAACCGTGGAGGCAAGGCGTATGGCAAGCTTTGGGGTAATGTGATAGCCGGTTCGAGCCGGATTGTTGTATAGCAACACCGGTGTTTTGGGAATGGCGTCTGCAATGGCTTTAAAGTGGAGATACAGCTCTTCCTCGGTAGGTTTAATAAACATAGGCTGCAAAACAGAAACCCCGGCAGCTCCCGCTTTTGCAGCCATTTTTGCCATGCGCACACACTTCTTTGTGCTGATGGTGCCAATGCTGCAGTATACGGGGACACGGCCGGCAGCCTGATCTATCATAATTTCCAGGCCGCGCTGCATTTCCTCTTCTTCCACACAGTAAAATTCACCGTTGCTGCCAAAGGCCAGAATTCCATGAACGCCGCCTTCTATTACATGGTCTACCATACGGCGCAGCACGGCTTCGTCAATAAGCTCGTCCTTGTCAATGGGCGTCAAAATTGGTACGATAATTCCTTTAAGCTTGCTTACATTCATTATGATATCTCCATTTCAGCAGGGCAAAAGCTTCTTCGGCTGCTTACAGCTCCAGAACTTCCAAATCATAGGGCACAAACAGGTTGCCCTGATAATACTCTCTGCCCTCAGCGGTGTAGGTTTCTTTGCGGGTGGCGTAGCTTTTGTCCTCGGTGTGCCAAAGCACCAGGTTTTCCACTCCCAACTGAGTGGCAAGCTCACAGGCTTCCTTAACGGTGCTGTGGTGCTTTTCATAGGGCTTAAAGCGTTCTCTGTCGCCATACAGGCAAAAGGCCTCCGAAAGCAGCCAGCTGCTTCCTTCCACATACTGTTGGCAGTTTGGGTTATAGGGCTCATCGCCAAGGCAGCAAAGCTTTTTGCCGCTGTCCAGCATCATGGTAAAGCCAAACTGCTTGGCCTTGGTGGACAAAATGTCAAAGAAGGTAAAGTCCCAGCCCGCCAGTTTACGGGGGCTGCCGTCTTCTATCACATCAAACAAAATACGGTCATCAAACAGTGAGGTAAATTTCTTTTGCAAGGTAAACCCACACATAGCCTTAATGGGCTCTACTAAGCCGCTGTGGCAGTAAATGGTAAGGTTTCCCTCATAGCTGCCGTTCTTGATCAGGGTAGCAATTTTGCGCACCATCCACACCATACCCAGAATGTGGTCGCAGTGCTCGTGGGTCACAATAATATCATGAATATCGGCAAAATTTACCTTTGCCTGCTCCAGCCGTGCCAAAATGGTATTTCCGCCTCCGGCATCCACCAAAACCACACGGTTTTGGTTGCGGATGGCAAAGCAGGTGTTGTAACAATTGGTGCACAGGGCATTGCCTGTACCCAACACAATCAGTTCTTCCATTGTCTTCTCCTTTAAGTACGCTGCTAAGGTGTTGTTGCCCCTGGCAGCATATGTTTTGCTACTCCCTATTATACATACATAAAACTCCAAAGAAAAGAGTGCAGCCTCTTGCTTTACTCCCAAAAATTGAGGTCATGTAGTTAATTTTTGTGCCATATATTCTAATTCTGCACTGGTTTTTTAGATTTTATCTTATTGTGCCAGCATTTTTATGCAGCAAGGTACAAAATAACATGCCTGTGCAGCTGGAACTGCACAGGCATGTTATTGATAATTGAGATTAAGGAGAATTTGTTATTTGACGGGAATAATTTTGCGTACAACATCCAAAATAGTGCCGTCGCGGGCTTCCAAAATGGCGACCACCTTATCTTCCCATACCAAATCATCGGGCGTTCCCACTAGGCTGTATGCCTTTTCCTGCAGGCTTTCAATGGTAACATGGGGAATGCCCGCATCATCCAGATATTGGGCAAGGTCGGGACGCAGGGGGTTGACTGCAATACCGTAATCGGTAACCAGTACATCCACACAGTCACCGGGGGTGGTAACTGTAACAACGTCCTTGCAGACAGTGGCCATGCGTCCCCGCACCAACGGTGTGACGATGATGCAGCATTTGGCGCCGGCCGCGGTATCGGGATGCCCGCCGGGAGCACCGCGCAGCACACCGTCAGAGCCTGTCAGCACATTGACATTAAACTTGGTATCTATTTCCAAAGCTGCCAGTACAACAAAGTCGAGCTTGTTGACAAAGGCACCCTTGTTGGCGGGGTTTGCATACTGGCTTGCGCTCATCTCTATGTGGTTGGGGTTACTGGAAAGGTCCTGCACCGACTCCAGGTCAAAGTCCTGCACGTCAATGATTTTTCCTACAAGACCTTTATGCTGCAGTTCTACAATAGAGCCTGTGATGCCGCCAATGGCCCAGCCCATCTTAATATTATTTTGTACCATATGCTTTTCCAAAAAGCGTGTTGCCGCCAAGGAAGGGCCACCAGCACCGGTTTGGAAGCTAAAGCCGTCCTTAAAATAAGGTGTGGCAGCTACTACGTCAGCCACCAGCTCTGCCATCATCAGCTCACGGGGGTTTTCAGTCATACGGGCAGCCGCCGAGGCAATCTTCTTGGGGTTGCCAATGGCATCCACCAATACAACGGCATCCACATCAATGGCCTCCACCGAGGCAGGCATATTGGGAAAATCCACCAGAGTATCGGTCACTACTACCACATGGTCGGCATATTTGGCATCGGTCATGGCATAGCCCAAGGGGCCACAGTCACTTTTGCCGCCAACGCCGCGGCTGTTGCCCATGCAGTCACTGGTGGGGGCTGCCACAAAGGCAATATCAATTTTTACCTCTCCTGCTTCTATTGCTCGGGGGCGGCCGCCGTGGCTGCGGATAATGGCGGGGGTCTTCAGCTTGCCTGCGCTTACCACCTCACCCATTTTGCCGCGGATACCGGAGGTTTGAATGCCGGTGACAATACCCTGTTCTATATACTCAGCTATTGGATTGTGTGCGCTGCCCAATGAAGTTGCAGCTATGTTGATGTCCGTAAGACCCATTTCTACAATTTCTTTCATCACCAGGTTGACCACATAGTCGCCATCCCTCAGGTGATGATGAAAGCTGACGGTCATGCCGTCGTGGGCGTTGCACTGCACCAGTGCATCGTGAATGCTCTTAACAATTTTAGACTCGGTAGGTGCTTCCCGGCGGATGGTGCGGGGCGCCACCTTTTGCAGATATTTGCCATCCATATAATTTTTACCCTGATAGACTTCCCGGTCATTTACCAAAAGCTCATCAGGAATTTCTCTGCCAACTGCATTTTTCATGTTACAGATCCCCCTTGTAAATGCCGCAGGCCTTTGCCAGTGCAATGGTACGCTCTGCACCGGGCAAAAAGGCAATGTCGATCATCTTGCCGTCCACTGTAAAAACGCCCAGACCCTTATCGGCATTTTCACGCACTGCACGAACAATTTTTTCGGCTGAAAGTATTTCCTTTTGGGTGGGGGCAAAAATTTCGTGCACCAATCTAATCTGCTTGGGATTGATTAGGCTCTTACCGTCAAATCCCATCTGCTTGTTTTGAATAACCTCAGCCTTAAAGCCCTCCATGTCATCCAAATCTGTAAACACGGTATCAAAGCATTGAACACCCGCTGCACGGGCAGCCAAAAGCATTTGGCCGCGGGCAGCCTGCATCTCAATACCCCCCGGCACTACGCCCACCTGCATACACTTGCGGAAGTCTCCGCCGGAGATGGCAACGCCAAAAAGCCGGGGAGAAGCACAGCAAATTTCATAGGCATTGAGTACACCCTTGGGGCTTTCCAAGGCCGCCATTAGCAGAGTGCGGCCTTCTTCTACGCCAAATTCCTTTTCGGCGGCAAGCACATATTCTTCTACAATATGTACGTCTTGTGCAGACTCACACTTGGCTATGCGGATACCGTCGGCACCACCTGCCACACAAACGCGGATATCCTCCTGCCAGTGGGGGGTATCCAAACCGTTGATACGGACAATAACCTCCGTGTCACCGTAGTCGATGGTAGTAAGAGCATGATACAGACTAAAGCGTGCAGCATCCTTCTGGTTTTCGGCAACAGCGTCCTCCAGGTCAAGCATGATGCTGTCTACACCATAAATATAAGCGTCTTTAATGAGACCGGGCTTTTGGGCATTCATAAACATCATGGTGCGGCGCAAGCGGTCCTTTTTGGGTGTGGGACGAGGGATCATTTTATGGCACCTCCCCAGGGAATATTAGCAGATGACAAGTCATTGCTGCGGTATACGGCACACTCCACTCTTGCCTTCAGTGTGCAGTCCAACGCGCCTTTGTCCACTACCTTGACAACTGCATTTTTTACCTCCAGGCGTTCCAGTGTTGCCAAGACAGTCTCTTTAATCTGTCGTCCGTATTGATTCATTACACTGCTTTCAACAGACAGCAGAACACCGTTTTCTCCCGGTTCTACCGTAATCTGGGCATCGCTGGATTCCAGCGTGCCGGCCATAGCCGCTTTTATAATCTCC
Source organism: Bacillota bacterium (assembly GCA_023431215.1). Taxonomy (GTDB): domain Bacteria; phylum Bacillota; class Clostridia; order Oscillospirales; family Ruminococcaceae; genus Angelakisella. Next base: position 32,398 of record JAEYXR010000027.1, on the reverse strand, counting down.
ATCGTCAGCCTCCTATTATTTGCAGATGCATGTTTAAGCCTTTGCTGCCAATAAACGGTCTTAAAAAGCCTAAAATGCCATAATAATTCCATAAAAAAATTATACTCAGCCTTTTTAAGTTCGTAAAATACCAAAAGGGTGGCATCTTATATGCTTTTAGAACATAGGAAGTACTGCATGAAAAACAATTTTGTTTTAATTTATAGCTATCCTACCGGTTTTACTGTCTGTATCAAGAATTCTTTATTATCGCAAGCTGCATAACCAGTTGATACTTTTACTGATTTTATGGTCTTTATGCGTCTTTAACAGCTTTGCCCTATGTGTTTTCAGCTTTTTTTGCATCCTTTTTTTCATTTCCTTCAAACTGCATCATTCACAACTATTGCAAAGCTTAAACAAACCTTAACTGAACCTGTCAAGCTTTGAGGTATATTGGCCAGTTTTAGCGAAGCTTTTTTGTATATATTTTTAAATTTTTTTTGATAAAAAGATTTTTTCTTTCTTTGATTGATAGAGCAAATACCCTTAACTATTTTTTGTTTAATTTGGTTTATAAGTAAAAAATATCCAGTTTATTCATAAAAAAGCATATCTTTCTAAGATGACAATTAGGTATCATAAATAAAATGATTCTTTTATGCTGTGTTTTTGTATATTAAAGGTTATTAAAGCAAAAATAATGTGAGGACGTGTTGTTATTTTTTGTTTTACGTACTATAATAAAAGCATAGCATTTTGGGACAAGTCAGGAGGTTTTAACTATGAAAAAAGGCACCGTTATCTCTCTTATCGCCCTTTTGGTTTCTATTGTGGGTCTTTTGGTAGCATTAATTGCCTATTTTAAACGCCGCAGCTGTGTGCTGTGTGATGACCTGGATGATGACCTGGTGGAATTTTACGATGAAGACGATTGCGACTGTGAAGCTTGCGATTGTGACTGCTGTGGTTCAGTGGAAGAACCTGTTCAGGAAGAAGCCGCAGAGTCTGTACCGGAAGGTACCGAAAATCAGCAGCCTACCACTTAACAGGTTTACGTTTGCACCATGCGGGCGGAAACTACCATGTCCGCCCGCTATTTTTCTTTAAGTGCAAAAAAACTCTTGCATTTTATTTTTCTTTGTGCTATACTAGTCTAGCGCCTTAAGGGAGCATTCATATCGCGGAGTGGAGCAGTCCGGTAGCTCGTCGGGCTCATAACCCGAAGGTCGTAGGTTCAAATCCTGCCTCCGCAACCAAAAACCCGCTTAACTCGCCTGATTTCAGCGGGTTTTCTCTATTTTTCTTCGATTTTACCTGTGCCTCCAAACTGCAGTTTATGCCTTGACCCAAACCCTGACCCAGATGCGGAAACGTCCAGAAAGGATCAGAGAGTACCGGATAGTAAATTTCCCATCGTATCCGCAGCTTTCCTCTGTGCCTCCGTGGTCACATGAGCATAGGTGTCCAGCGTGAACCCTGCGCTGTAATGCCCCAGCATCCCGGAGACAGTTTTGATGTCCACGCCATTTTGGAGTGCCAACGTGGCAAAGGTGTGCCGCAGATCATGGAACCGTACTTTGGGCAGCCCTGCCCGTTTCAATACCCGGTGGAGCATATGTAGCACACTATCCGGAGAAATTGGCCCTCCGGTGGGAGAGGGGAACACATATACTCCACCCACCCTTGCTTTCTGCGCTTTCAAAATTCCTGCTGCATCCGCTCCAATGGAGACGTTGCGGTAGGAATTTTTTGTTTTCAGAGGTGCTTCGGTGACAACGCCATTGATTCTTGCCACCTGCCGCCGGATGTACAGGATATTTCTATCCAAGTTTACATCTTCCCATTTTAGCCCCAGCAGTTCGCCTCGCCTTAATCCCGTTACCAGCTCGATGTAGTAGAGTTCGAAGACTCCGCTGGTTTTCGCCTCTCGGAAGAAGGCGTTCAGTTGCTCCGCTGTGAGTGTCTGCATCTCCCGATGTTCCACCTTCGGCAGAGCGCAACCGTCTGCCGGATTGAACGCGATCAGCCTTTGCCGTACCGCCAGATTGAGTGCAGAGGAAATCACCTGATGTAGATTGCGAACCGTTTTTGCACTCAATCCCCTCGGTTTCTTTGCGGATTCCGTCCGTTCCACCCTCCCGTCCGAGAGTAGCTTTTTGTAGAAAGACTGTAAATCCAGTGTGGTAAGCTTCCCCAGTGGAATGTTTCCGATGTTCGGCTTGATGTGGTTGTCAATGTATCCTCGGTATGTCTGATGGGAGGACGGTCGGACTTTTACCTGCGCCTCGTTTTCAAACCATACCTCCATCCATTGGCCCAGCGTGTAGACTCCAATCTTAGTTACATCGAGGCCCTTTCTTTCTTCGATTGCCTTGGTGAGCTTTCCCTTTACCTCGGCCTGCGTCCTACCCAGCACATTCCGATAGATGGGTTTTCCAGTCTCGGGATGGCGTCCCGCAGTGTACCGCCCCTCCCAGCGACCGTCGGCGCGCTTGCGGATACTTCCCTCTCCGTTGGCCCGTTTCTTTGTCATATGCTCATTCTCCTCTTTCTTGTTTTATGTGGTGCAGATTTTGAACGATTTAGTTGCTCGTTTCTCAACCACACACCTTACCACAAGTACTGGAGGATATCTATCCCAACCGGGGAGAGTTATCATAAAATTATCATTTTGCATTGTGATGAAATCGTTTAGCGCAGATTTTTATCTTTGTTTTGCGGCGCAGATTTTGACACCTATTTTCAATTTGCAACTCTGTTTTTTGTATACTACAATGAGGAAAAACAGTTGGAGGGGAACGCCTTGGTTTACACATTGATGCATAAGCGGTTAGCCATTGCCGATCTGGAGCTGGACGAAGCCACCGGCTTTATTCAGAAAGTCAATATCGTATATTCGCCGGAACACCTACCGGTTGGTACTCGCTCCGCAAATGGTAACATCGACCGCGCTGCTCTCAATGAATGGTGGGCTGACCGCTCGATTCCCGCCAGCCGTTCCGGTATCCGGGAGGCTTTGGAAACGCTACATGTTGCCAGCACTACGCTGCTCCTGCTACGTTGTTATGGACTCAGCCTCTCGGATCATTACTGGATATGCCCGCAGGGCTCCAGTCTCACTTGGGATCAGATCAATTTCTTTGATAATCCTTTTTTCGATGACATAGGCGATGTTCTGTTTGGCCATCCCAAAAAGCTCGATGGTTTTGACTTTAGCTCCCCAGAGATAACACATCAGATGGTTTTCTGAAAAAGCGGTGGAAAATCATTGACGGTAAACGTTGCCTCATCAAGGGCGGGAGCAATCCCTTCCAGCAGCAGCCAATCAACGAGATCATTGCCACCGGTCTTATGCAGCGGTTGCACATTCCCCATGCTCCGTATACGCTTCTTTGGAATGACGGCTATCCCTATAGCGTCTGCGAGGACTTTGTAACCACAGATACAGAATTGATCAGTGCATGGCGCATCATGCAAACGTTAAAAAAGAGCAATAGTACCTCGATCTATCAGCATTTTGTGAACTGCTGCCAAATTCTCGGTGTGAGTGGCATTGTTCCTGCTCTGGATCGGATGATTGTATTGGATTACCTCATTGCCAACGAAGACCGTCACCTCAACAACTTTGGTTTACTCCGTAATCCGGAGACTTTAGAATGGATTGGCATGGCTCCTATCTTTAATAGCGGCAGCTCTCTGGGATATGACAGAACCGCACCACGAATACGCATCCAACAGGATATCGTTTGCAAGCCATTTAAAAAGAATCATTCCGACCAGCTTAAGCTGGTATCTTCCTTGGATTGGATCGACTTCGATGCGCTGAGGGATATTGATGCTTTAGTCCGAGAGGCTCTGTCCGGCGAACAGGCAAAGGAATTCATCGGCGACGACAGGATCGACGCAATTACAGAGACGATGGAGAAACGGATTCATACCCTTCAGACAATGGATTTCTATCCCTCCTATACCATCGATTCCACCAAGGATGATGTAGAGGAGAATATTGCTGAGGACTATACTCCAAAGCTGTCTATGTGAAATAGATTACAACATCTGTCAGGCAGAATTGGAACAAGATAACGGGTATTCGGTGTAAAAGCCGAGTACCCGTTATTTTCACCCACAACCGAGAGCAATAAATTTATTTACAGTTTGTATAACCAGATGCAGAGCAACAGCAGTTACCCATGTGGTGGCTGCTGCTGTTTTATTCGGGAAAGGAGTTTTTAATACCGCTTTAGAGTACGCCAAGACAGCAGAACACACTCGTCGTTAGATGACCTCGAATGTCACGCACAACTGAAAATCCCCTTACTGTTATGTGCCTTGATCAATTCGGGTGGCATAATCAGAGGGTCGTACAAATCGATAAAGGAGTCGATCCAGGGATAAAATCACACAATTTAAAAAGGAAGGAGCCCCAAAAGGGGCCCCAGATGAATATTTTCGCCATTTTTACTTTTCTATTTGTCTTAGATCAACCACCTAATCTGCCTTGACATCTTCCAAATAGTGGCCAATGGTAAAGTCCTTTTTATAGATGTCATATTGATTTTCAAAATAGGCATCAGGAGTCATCCCTGTACCGGCAATATAAGCAGTGACAACATCAATTCCAATAGCATCGTCACTATGATAGTAGTCTTTCATCTCCTGAATCAAATCTTCAATCTCACTTTCAGAGGCAACATAGCCTCTACTTAGTGCCATTTGGTAAAGAGCCTCGTTGCGTAGCAACCGTCCGCGCCCATTACCGCCAGCTTCAATTATACCGGAGTCTGCCAGCGTCTCCAAACTTACACGGGCTCTGTTTTCATCAATGTTCAGACATTCCGCCACAACGCGGATCGATGCTCTGGATATATTAAGTGATGCACGGATTTGTAGGGGGTAGACTGGGAGCACTATCTACACCAAGGTAGCTGGTCAGTTATCAGTAAGTGCCAGCAGTATGAGCAACTCGGCAGCTGCTTCCATTTGCTTTATTCCAATACGTTCGTTTTTGCTGTGTACCTGTTCCATTCCAACTCCTAGATTGACCGCAAAAATGCCCTTTTGACGAAAGATATTGGTATCACTTCCACCACCGCTATGGCGTTTGACCATATCGAGTCCCATCTGACTCAGGCGATGCTCCAGCAGTTCCAGCATAGGGTGATGGTCTTGGGTGGTATATCCCAAATAAATAGGTGTTGCTTGATAATTCAATACAGCACCAAATGTATGGCAGGCATTCCGTAAGCACTGCTCCATGTGGTTGCTTTGGGCGTACAGCTTTTCAGTATCCAAGCTCCGGCATTCTGCCTGCATGGTACAGCTTTCTGCAACAATGTTGGTTGGATAGCTTGCCTCAATACTGCCAATGTTAGCGGTAGTATCTTCATCAATTCGCAGCAACTTCATTTGCGCAATGGCATGAGACATCACCTGAATGGCACTGATACCACATTCTGGCTGTGTGCCTGCATGTGCAGCCTTTCCTGTCACAGTAGCTTCTATGGCTATTTTGCCCGGTGCTGAAACAATACAGTGCCCCACAGGGCCGCCGCTATCTAAGACAACGCCCATTTTCGCCTGTAACAAGGAGGTATCAAAGGCATTGGAGCCATGCAATCCGCCTTCCTCAGAGATGGTAAAAACCGCTTCGATGGTGCGGTGTGGAAGCTGGCTTTCCTGTAATGTCTGAATCGCCTCCACAATGGCAGCAACACCACTTTTATCATCGCTGCCCAGCACTGTGGTGCCATCACTTGTAATGTAGCCTTGGCAAACCTGAGGTTTTACACCTTTACCGGGAGAAACGGTATCGACATGGGCACAAAACAGCAGTGGCTCATATTGGCTATCCCCTTCTAGTCGCACAAAAACGTTACCCGAATTGGAGCCAAAGGCATCGCCACAGTAGTCACAGCTCGCCTCTACCCCCATGGCAGCAAAGTCGCTAAGCAACCGCTGCTGAATCTCTTCTTCATGTCCCGTTTCACTATCAATTTTAACGTATTCCAAAAAGCGGTTTAGTAATCTTTTCTGATTCATCCGGTGTATCCTCCCAGTAAATGATGAAATAGAAACACCAAAACCAGTTCTGAAAACAGAACTGGTTTTGTATTTGCTAAGACTATTATACAACTACCCTTTGTGTCAAAGCAACACTTCCTATTGTTTCGTACCGGGTTGTCTGACCAATGCAGTTACAGGATGCTGCTTCCCTGCATCCTATCTGACGGCAAGGTTAAGAATTTGCAAAGGGTAGGTGCAATGTCTACAATGTTCTTTCCTTGAGTCACAGCTGCATTGGGTAAGCTGGGGTGGCACAAAACAAATGGAGGTTTTTCTCCTCTCAGGGGGCAATGTCCATGCTTACCAATAGGCCCCTTACCCTCCTTGGCAGATACCAGGGTAACAAAGCTTTGGGTAATTGCGCCAACAAAAAAGTATCCATCGGCAGCTTCCAACACATAATCAAAGGGGCCATCCAGTCCCCACTCTCTTACCGCAGGAGTGGGATACCACCCCAATAGATAGCCGTCGCAGACTAACTGCTTAAACAGCTCTTCGACTTGTGGCTGCAGGGTCTTATCCTGCAGATATACCTGTGCGGACACCCCTGCCGCATGGCAAAACACAGGACAATCGCTCAGTGCTTTTGCTGTACCAAGCTCCAGCCAGCCCTTTTGGGCAAACAGCTGATTCACCGAAAGTTTGCTGTGGCAATCCAGGTGGCCGTGGTCGCCCAAAACCACCAGGGTAAACGCCTCGTTACCCTGCTCTGTAAGGCAGAGCTGCAAGATTTCCTCCAACCACTCATAGCACTGCTGTATCGCCGCTACAACCTTAGGATGGCGAGTGCCATAGCCATGGCGGGTATTGTCTACAAGAGAAAAGTGTAAAAACATTGCATCGGGATGATACTGACTAATGATCTCTGCAGCACAATTTTTTGCAAACAAATCAAGCTTATACTTGGAGGTAAAGTCCACTAGCTCCCGATATTTTTCTATGATCGCATTGGTTGCCCCGTCTGAGGTCGATTTTATTACCTCCACAGGATCACCTGTATAGGACCATATTTCAGGCACCAGGTAATCCACAGGTGCATTGGCTGTTACAGGCCAAAAGACAGAGGATGTTTTCCATCCCGCCCGGTGGCAGTAGTTAAATAGTGTAGGACATTTCACCTCCTGGTAATACCACTTCCAATCGGAATAGTGTGCATTTGGCACGCACTCCAGATTATGATACACTCCATGTACGGCAGGATAGTTGCCGGACAGGATAGAGGCGTGACAGGGGTAGGTGAGAGCGGGATATACTGCCTGCATATCCTTGACGGTAATACTATGCTTTAACAATTCGGAGAGTGCAGGATATTGACTGCAATACTCCAAATCGGCAGAAAATAGTGCATCTATGCTCACAACCAATAGCTTCATCTGTCAAAATCTCCTTCACTAGGGTGTTTCTGAAAAGTCCCTACTTCATTTCAATTAATATTTTTAGCACGTCTCCTTGGGCAGCCCGCTCAAAGGCTAATGCAGCGTCATCAAGATGGTAGGTATCCGAAATAATTTGAGCCAGATTGACCTTGCCGGAGGATAGCAGCTTGGCGGCGGTTAAAAAGTCCTTAGAGCTAAAACCAAAGGAGCCAAGCATGGTCACCTCGCTGTAATGAATCACATTGGGATCGATGGTAATGGTAGATCCGCTTTTTAACCCGCCAAAGATGTTTATGGTAGTCCCCTCCTTGGCCAAGGCATATGCATCCTCCACCACCTGCGGTGCACCGACACAGACAAAAATATGATCAAGCCGTTCGCCCTGCAGCACCCGATCCAATTCTTCTTTCACGTTGCAAAGGGCAGGATTGATGACGATAGCGTCCATCTTGGCTGCAACGGCCTGCCTATTCTCATTCATTTCAGTTACAATTATTTTTCTGGCGCCATAAAGCTTTAATGCTTCAATATGGATGAGTCCCATGGGGCCTGCACCAATGACAAGAACATTCTGTCCCATCTGTACCTTGGATTTCTCAATGGAGTTTATAATGCAGGCAAGGGGCTCGGCCATGGTCATCTGGCGAATGTCAGCATCCTCGTCCAGTACCACCATGCCGCCGTTGGCCAGAGCCTTGTCTACCACCAGGTACTCGGTAAAGGCACCCGAGGTGCCAATTTTGTCGTAGCAAAGCTCTTCAAGGCCGTCACGGCACAAATCGCAATGCCCACAGCCGATATAGGGGGCGCATACTACCTTTTTACCTAGCAAGCTACTGTCCATATCGGCACCGGTTTCTACAATTCGCCCGCAAAATTCGTGCCCTAGCACACAGGGAGGGGTAAACATTCTGTGCCCCTGCTTAAAGGTCTTAATGTCTGTGCCGCACAGGCCGCTGCACAAAACCTCTACTAAGTATTCATCCGCTTGAATAGCTGGCTTTTCAATTTCTTCAATGGCAATTTGACCTACGCCGCGATACATGGCAGCTTTCATTACTATCATCCTTTTTATCGTCAATTCTATTAAGCATTACTGCAAAGCCCCTAGTTGTTATGTACAATCTGAACCAGCTTTTGGATTGCTTCGGCGGGGTTGGCAGAGCCATAAACGTTACGGCCGATAGCGCAGCCTGCGCCGCCTGCATCAATGGTGTTTTGAACCAGCTCATATAAATCAGCGCTTTTTGGGCCCCCAGCCATCACAACAGGGACAGGGCAGGTTCTTATAATCTTATCGTAATTTTCGCGGGAATAGAGAATCTTGACTGCATCGGCACCGTACTCAAAGCCCGCACGCATACAAGCATCAATCCACTCGGGATCAGACTGGTCATCATAATTGGCGTGCAAGAGCTCGGTAAAGAGCACCATGCCATATTTGTGGCATTCCAGGCTCAGCTCTTTCATTTGTTCAAGCTGACGGTGTTCATTCACGGGGTCTCCGATAAACACCATATTCATTACTGCATCTGCACCCAGGGCAACGGCTTCTTCTACAGTGGTTGTTAGGGTGTGGCAGCCGGGGTCGGAAGAAAAGCGGCTAACACCACCGGTAACGCGTAAAATGAGGGCAGCCTTGTTGGCATAAAGATCCCAGGTTGCTTTTGCCCAGCCTGGGCCCACAATAATGGCGTCCGCTCCGGCATCCACCACTATTTTGGTGATAGCTCTTGGGTTTTCTAAGCCAGACACTGTACCGTTAAACATACCCATGTCCAGTGCAGAAATAACACATTTGCCATCTTCCTTAAAAATTCTTTTCATACGAATCTGTTTTCCGGTCATCGTTTGTTCTCCTAATCATGTTCATTATTTAAAATAGCCCTTGCAGTATCAAAATCGGTAACCAATGTTTTGATGTAACCAAGACGTGCGGCAACCTGAATGGGAATGCACTTGTTCCAGCCGGCAGCAATGGCAATTACATTTTTAACAGAAGTCAGCTTGTTAATATCAAAGGCCAGCAAATTATATTGCTGATCCATGTCAAACACTCTGCCGTCTTGATAGAAAAAATGAGATAAAATATCACCCACCGTACCCGAGGTTTGCACTTGTTTTCTATATAGAGGTGAAAACTCAGAAATCATGGTTTTTGCATTGGCAGGGGCGCAGCCAATACCGATAATGGCGGCATCCAGCTCCATCCACTTTTCCATGGTGGCTCTGGCCGGCTCCAAAGCCCCTTCGGTAATGGCGCTCTTTTTTTGCAGGGACTGTAGGTTGATATAATTTCTTTCTGCAAAAAACCGCTCGCCAAACCGGTCTACAATGGTGTTAATCTGTAGGGCTGGATTGTTATCGCCGGAAAGACCAATCAAGGGCACAAAGGTTCTTTGAATGGAATCATGAATTGTCGGCAGATAGAGCGCCGTGTTGTAAACGGCATTGCCCCAGCCCACGCCAATGTTTTTGCAATCACCCAGCAGCTGTGGTATTTTTTCACTTGCCCCCAGCGTTAAATTTTTTGTAACATCATCGCTGCTTACCTTTGTATGATCTTGATAAAAGGAAGGTATCAGCACCACACGTTCAATCTTCAAGTGTTGGCAAAGCTGTTGTGACAGTGCCTGCTCATCAATGGAGGATGGCACCTTCACTTGATAGGTTACAATCTCCTCGTCTAAGGCCTTTTGCAGTAAACGAGAGATTTGAGAACGTGAAAAATTTTCGACATCTGCAATTTCCTGCTGCGTCTTTTTATCACTGTAATACGCCTTGGCAATTCGGTATAGCAAAGTATAATCTGAGTTTCGCTCCATACAAAAATACCCTCCCCTTAGTTTTAAGCATGGATTATTTTGCCAGATTTAGCAGTTCTAAAACACTCTCTTGGGTAAACGGAGAATAGCCCTCAATTTCTACAGTACCGTAGGGCAAAGCCTTTTGGGCACACTCCTTTGCATCATCTTCATCCAATGTGATGGCAGCTGCCTGCAAAGAAACAGGCATACCCAGAGAAGAAAAAAATTGTTTTACCAGCTCTGCAGCATCGCCCTCTGCCTCGCCAAACACCTCATCCTTCAGTCGTTGTAGGCGCCCAAAGCGGTCCCGATCTGTAATCATGCTGATGTACACCGGCATAACAATTGCCATTCCCGCGCCATGGGCAATGCCAAATTTAGCCGAAATTGCGTGTTCTACAAAATGAGAAATCCAGTTTTCGCTGTGACCACAGCCCAGAACCTTGCTCATTGCCAGGTAGCTTGCAAACAGCAGATTCGCTTTTGCATCATAGCAGTCCGGCTGCTCTACTGCGGTTTTGCCCCATTTTACAACCGCCTTCATAACACCCAACAGCATATTGTCGCTGACATCCACATTGCTGTCATTATGTAGGTATTGCTCCATTAAGTGAGAAAATATGTCAACAATGCCTGCACCTGCCGGTTTTGCCGGTAATGTATAGGTCAGGGCTGGTGATGTAATAGAAAATGCAGGCTGCATTGTTTCTTGCGTATAAATCAGCTTTTCGCCTAACGACTCATTGCTAATAACGGCGCTGGCATTGGACTCACTTCCGGTAGACGGAATGGTTACAATGAGGCCCAGCGGCATTGCCGCATTGACAGGGGCTTTTTGGTAGGTGACATAATCCCATAGCTTGCTGTCCTGGGGGTTTGCAGCCAAAAGTGCCGTCGCTTTTGCTGCATCAATCACACTGCCGCCGCCAATACCCAGCACAAAATCACATTGCTCCTCTACCAAGTGTGCTGCACAGCTATTGACAAATACCTCTGTTGGGTTGGACATACAGTCTGCGCATAGCACAAAGGAAAGCTCAAGCTTACCCAGCGCAGAGGTAACCTGGCTAACGATGGGTAAGGCTGCATCGCTGGTGATGATAAACAGCTTGCGGGGATGATATCCTTTCAGCTGATTTTTCAGTGCCGAAACAGCGTCCGTTGTAAAAATATAGGTTGTTTTAGAGGAAAGCTCAAATCCTTGATAAGACATCTTCGTACCACCTTATTGCCAAAAGATATGTTGCAGCTGCCGCGCTACGGCGCAAATGTCTAACTGGTTCTCTTCCAGTACCTTCTGTGTAATCGCCTGCGGAATATTGTGTGTTCCTGCATAGGCGGTGCATAGGGCACCCGCCAAAGCTGCGATGGTATCTGTGTCGCCACCCAAGCCTGACGCAAAGCAGATTGCCCTAAAAACATCCTTTTGTGCCAAAAGGAAGGTGGCAAAAACAGCGGTGAAGATATCCACAGACTCCAAGCCTGTTCCATAAAAATAGAACAAATCCTCCCGCAGCTGATGGGGCGTGGTTTGTGGCGTGACTGTTTGCAGCAGCCTTTGCAGTCTGCAGCTGCAGCTTGGGGCACACGCAACATACTCCATACTGTCCAACGCCATCGCCGCACCAGTTTGGGCAGCCCCTAAAATTTCTTCCAGCTCTTTGCCAAGTATGGCACTGTGCAGTGCAAAGCCATATGCCGCCGCAGCCTCAATTGCCTGGGAGGTGTGATGCGTGGGTATGCAGCCATTTTTAATATTTTGCAGCAGGGCTTCTTTACCTGCATTACCCGAACATAACACCAGCGCCGGTGTACGCATGATGCCACCACAGGTTGTTCCGTTCTTGCCGGCAAAATAGGGGTCTGCCCCCTCTTCAATGGCCTTTAGCGCACACAAAGAGCTTGGCCCTATGTATTTTTTAGCAATGGCATCACACTCTACCACCCACTTAGAAAGCGCTGCGGAGGAGTTTTCAACAGTGATTGCTTTACTGGCAAGATAGGCATGAATCAAATAGAGATTTTGCTCGGTGTCATCAGTAACACTGGCAAAGGGAAGCTCACTGTGCGTGTAGGAGTAAGAAGGATCGAGAAGGCCTTGTATGGTGGGAAACACCTGATCAATATCCTTCTGTGTCATAAATTCAGTAGGCATCCCCATTGCATCGCCCACTGCCAATGCTTCTAAAATTTCTTCAAAAAGCTTCAAGGTTGTATCCTCTCCTCAATGGGAAGCCTATATCCTCGTGCTGATATAGGCTTCCTATGTGCTGCAAGGCTATGATTACATTTCGCGGTTCAGGTCGTTGACGGCTTGATCCAGAATGGTCTTTGTATCGCCACCCTTTTCAATATTCTGGATCGTACTACCCAAAATAGAGTCCATGGTACCCATCTCATCAAAGTGCCAGTAAGCCCAAGCGTTTACCAATTGATTGTAGGCGACCTGACGACGAGGGTCTTGGGTAATGGCGCTCTTTACCCCATCGGTATCCATGGCAGATTTATGAATAGGCAGGTAGCCGGTCTCAAGGGCGAACTCGGTGTGGTTGTCTACATTGGTTAAGAACTTGATGAGATCCCAGCTGGCTGCCAGCTTGTCAGCATCCTTGGAGAAAGTGACGAGAACGTTACCTCCCAAGGCCACCTTTTCTTCTTTAAACGCAGGCATGGGGATAACACCGAAATCAATGACAGGGTCAGCAGACCAGCGGGCAACACGAACGGAGCTTGCTACCATAAAGGCAGAGTTACCTGCGAGGAAGGTTTTTTCGGCATTTGCGTGTTCACCAGCGGGCATCAGGCCATTGTTCACCAGCTTCTGCCAAAAATCAGCAACCTCAACAGCAGACTGCTCGTTGTAGACAGGAGAAATTTTGTCGTTTTCAGATTTGATGACTCCATTGCCGTTTTGGCTCAGCATGGTTTTAAACAGCCAAGGCGCATCGGAAACTTCAAAGCCATAGAAGGCACTGGAGCCGTTGGCATTGCCATTCTTCTGCGCTTTTTCGGCCAAGGCATACAGCTCATCCCAGGTTTTGGGAGTGTCCTTTTCCATATCAATGCCGGCAGCCTCTGTAATGGCCTTATTGTAGAATAGCACAGGGGTAGAAATGCCATAGGGAATGGCGCAAATACGGCCGTTGAACATGGCATATTCCCAAACGCCGTCATAGATGTCTTCTTTGTCAAAATCGGGGTCTTTGATCAATTCTTCAATGGTGTAATCGTTGCGGGAGCCTGTGTAAAGAGGTCCTGCAGCCATCAAAGCAACGTCAGGTGCAGAGTTGGTAGCCAAATTTGCACTCACCTTAGCGGCAGTATCGGCATAGCTGCCGGTATAAACCACCTCGATACTAATATTGGGGTTTAATTTTTGATATTCCTCTACCTTTGCAGCAAAGGCTTCGCCGCTTGCGCCGGAGATAGCATACCATACACTGATGCTGACATTGCCGGTGGGCTTGGTAAAGGCGGGGTTGTCTGTGCTGCTGTCGTCAACAGGTTCGGTGCTGCTGCTTGCAACGGCAGAGGAGGAAACCGGCACTCCGGAGCCGCAACCTACCAAGCTCAACAGCAAGGTAACTGCTAATACAAAGGAAATAATCTTCATATTCATCATTGTCATACCTTTCTTTTATGTATTTTCTATTTAATACCCGTCAGGGTAATCGACTTCACCAGTTGTTTTTCATAAATGACATAGAGAATTAAAATGGGAAGCACAGTCATTAAGGCAGCTGCCATCATCACTTGATATTCGCTTGAACTTTCCTGAACCAGATATTTCATTCCAATAGGCAGTGTTCGCAGGTTTGCGGAGTTGGTAACGATGAGAGGCCATTGATAGCTCTTCCAATGACCCAGGAAGGAGAACAGAGACGCAGTTGCAATGCCGGATTTTGCGTTGGGGATCATAACAGAAAATAAGATTCTAAAATATCCGCAGCCGTCAATGCGCGCCGCTTCTAACAAATCGTTGGGAATGGTAACAAAAAAAGAAATGATCAACATGGTGGTAAATGCACTAAAAACCTGCGGCAGAATGATACCCGCATAGGTGTTTACCAGTCCCATTTTGCTAATCATAAAGAACATGGGGATAATGGTAACAACAGTAGGAACAAACATACTGGATTGAATAAAGGTGGTCACTGCCTGTTTGCCGGGGAAACGGAGCTTGGCAATGGCATAGGCACCCAAAACAGAGATAGAAATTTGAATGAGGGTTTGCATGACGGAGGTAAAGATACTGTTAAAGTAGTACATACCAAAGGGAATCATATCAAATACTTTTTTAAAGTTATCCAAGCTCCAGCTGCTGGGAAGCCACTTTGGTGGATAGGCATAGACATCGGCGTTGGATTTAAACGCAGAAAACAGCATCCACACAAAGGGGAAAATCATAATAATTGAGCCGATGATTAAGACAATGGAGGGGGCAATGGCATATGTATGCTTTAGTTTTTTCTTCATCGCTTATAACCTTTCTATTTAACCTTCTTCTACGTTTTTGTTTCCAACTTTATTTTTCAGCATGGTTAAAATAAAGATGACAGCAAAAAGTATCAGCGAAGCAGCCGCACCACGTCCCATGCGGCCGTTGGTAAATGCCTGCTCGTAAATATAGTTAACAGCCATTGCGGTGGAGTATCCCGGTCCACCGTCCGGGGTCATCACGTTCACCTCAGAGAAAGCCTTAAATGCATTGATAATGCCCATCATAATAACAAAAGAGATGACAGGAGAAAGCAGGGGCAGCTTGATGCGACGAATAATGGTCCACTCATTGGCACCTTCCACCTTGGCCGCTTCTATGCAGGTTTCAGGAATATTCTGCAAACCGGCCAACAGTAAAATCACATTGTAGCCCAGGCCATGCCACACCGAGAAGATAATAATGGATAGCATTGCTGTGGATTCGCTATACAACCATTTTAAAGGCTCCAGGCCTAGGGCGGTAAGGATTTGATTTAAAGGGCCGATGCCCGGGTCGTAGAACCACAGCCAAATCAAGCTGCAGGCAACGACAGGCACCACCACAGGCGAAAAATAGATGGTACGCATAGCGCGGCGGCAGATCACTTTAGAATCCAGCATCAATGCCACACCCAAGCCCAGCACAACATCCAACGTAAGCTTAAAAACGGCGAAGGTTGCCGTGTTAAGCATTGCCTTGCCAAATTTGGCATCGGTAAATAAGTACTTATAATTTGTCAGCCCGTTAAAATTCATGACGCCGGTTGTCAGGCGGTAGTCGGTGAAGCTCATGATAACAACCTGCACAATGGGCACCACAAACAAAAACAACATGGTGACCATGGTAGGGATCAGCAGGATATATGCGGTAATTACTTCACCGGTGTCATACCGCTGGCCTAAAAACATAAACTTATTTTTCATCGATCTGTGCTCTCCTTTATAAGCTGCATAGTCTTAACCAGATTTTTTACATATTGAATGCGGATGGATTGACCCTTCAGTAAGTACGGGTTGCCATCACATATAAGACAAGCATTTGAGCAAAAGCCTGTGAGAATCACCTCGTCCTGATCCGAAAATATTAGGTATTGCATGGTGGAGAAACATTGGGTTCCGGCATCGTTATCATCAAATGTCACTGCGACATGGTCACACAATGCGATAACTCCGTTCTTGTCCTGCCACCTGCACTTACCCAAAGCGCCATAAATTGCTCTACCGTAAAGATTGTCTTTGGCGGCGCTTGAAACAATAATTTGTTTAATGCCGCTGAGTGCTGGCAAAATCGGGGTTCCGTTTAATACCACATGAAAATTGGGTGCGATGGTATCTTCGCTGGGTTTTTGCTTTTGCACTTGGTTGTGATTGATCAGCTGTGTCACCGATGCGTTTACCGGCTTGCCATCAATGGTTGCTAAAAATGTATCACCTATTACCACATCGTTAAAAGCGCAGGAATAAAGCTTCTCATGATTCCAAACCAGCAAACCATCATGGCTTGTTTCATAGGTATCGGCAACAGTTTTGTGCTCCAGTTCGGCAAAAGTGGCAGAGATAACTGGGCCAACATTAGCCGTACCGCCAGCTATTCCAAAAATGGGAAGTGAAGCATGCAAAGTAAACAGTGCGGTGCTGACATAGGTGGCTGTGCCGTCTCCGCCGATACATACAAATCTTTGGGCCCCAGCGTCAACCAATGCCTTTACCTGAGCCAATATTCTGCCCCAATAAGATGAATCCTCAGGGGTGTATGCTACCAGCCTTGTTGTACATTTGTCGATGCAATAGTCAGGCTGTGTCACCAATAGTTCATCCCCACTGAAAAAGCTTGCTACTCTATCAATCACTTGTTGATGTGGTAAGCCTTTGCCGGCATTGTGGTTATAAATGAGTGCTGTTTTCACATTAACAACTCCCTCTACCTAGTTTGCAGTTGTTTTTACACAAATGTGCAACACATTATTGCATCTGAACGTAGCATAACAAAATTAACTAACAAAAATCAATAAAAAAATCTAAGATGCACAAACGTTTTGTTCGTTATAATTTTGACGAGCAAAAATATGCAAAAAATCGCTGCAATTATGTGCATGTTACCGATAAACCCTTGACTGTGCCCTGCTCCTCTTGTATGATTCAAAAAATCAAGGTCTTATTTTTCATTGGCCTCAGCTTTCCTCTAATATGGCCTCCATACTAAATTATAAGGAGTAAATGTATGGTAACCACCATGCTACCATATAAAGAAAGTAAAGTTTTCATCAGGTTACCGCACAACAAACAAATATAGGCAGAAGGAGTACTATTTTAAAAAAAATGAATCAATTAATGCAAAAACACACTGCCGGGTCATTACTCAAGTTTTCTTTACCTACCATTGTCATGATGATTTTTCTATCTATTTACACCATGGTAGATGGTATCTTTATTGCAAACTTTGAGAATGAAAAAGCACTTTCAGGACTAAACCTTGTTATTCCTGCTTTGAGCGGCCTAATTGCAATTTCTATTCTGCTAAGCGCCGGGGGAAGTACGGTTATTTCTCGCAAATTGGGCGAAGGAAAAAGCGCCGAAGCCAGAGGGGATTTTTCTCTGCTGGTGCTTATGATGCTCATCGTCGGTATTGGTGCAGCCGCAGTGGGAATCCTTTTTTCAAACGAAATTTTGGCAGCTCTTGGTGCATCCGGTGAGTTATTTTTTTATGCCTATCAATATTACCGTGTACTGGTTTGCTTTGCGCCGGCCTGTATGCTGCAGGTGGCCTTTCAATATTTTTATGTCACCGCGGGCCATCCAAAGCTGGGGTTATACTGTACCGTTATCGGTGGTGTCTTAAATATCATTTTAGATTATATTTTTATGAAGCCGCTTGGTATGGGTATAGCTGGCGCAGCACTGGCAACCGGTATCGGATATTCTGTTCCTGCTGGGGTGGGCCTAATTAGCTTCTGGCGTAAAAAGGGACAGGTGCTTTACTATGTAATACCTCGCTTTTCCCGGCACACCATAAAAGAAAGCTGCCTTAACGGCAGCTCCCCTATGATTATCAATTTTGCCTCTGCCATGATAACTTGGCTCTTTAATATCACTATGATCCGTTATGTCGGCGGCGATGGAATTGCCGCTGGCACCATCGTATTGTACTCGCGTTTTTTACTCAATTCCATTTTTTCCGGGTATGCCAGTGGTATAGCTCCCATTATTAGCTACAACTACGGATGTGGCGACAAATCGCAGCTTCAACTGCTGTTTAAAACTTCTATGCGAGTAGTCCTTATCGGTTCTTGTTTTATCTTTGGTACATCCTGCGTCATGGCAGGTGGCATCGCCCGACTTTTTTCTAGTGATACCTCTACTGTATTCTTGTTAGCCAAACGGGGTATCTTTTTCTTTTCTTTTTCTTATTGGTTTGCGGGCATCAATGTTTTTGCTTCCACACTGTTTTCGGCTTTAAACAATGGCAAACTCTCTGCGTTGATGTCGTTTCTATTTGCCTTTGTATTTTTACCGGTCTTACTCAACAGTCTTCCTCTGGCTTGGGGCATCTATGGGATCTGGCTGGCTGTTCCGATTGCTGAAATAATTAGCTTCATCATTTCACTCATGTTGTTGCAAAAATATCAAAAAAAATACGGATACACCAGTCTTCAAGCAGTCTTTGGGAGAAAATGAAACACTCCTAGACATGTGTCTACAGGAATTGCTTCCCGGGGAGTTAACACAAGTCAAGGAGTGTAAATTTATCTTAGCATGGCTCAAAACCACAGTCAACAAGAATGAAAATTTATCACAAATGTGCAATGTGCATCATCATAAAAGAGGACTATAAATGGAAAACTTAATTTTTGCTTTTCAGTGTATTGCGCCGCTGTTTATTACAATAGCTTTGGGATATTATTTGAAAGAAAAAAAGGTAATTGGTACGGTATTTATGAATACTGCTTCAGAATTCAGCTTTCAATACTTATTCCCACTTGTTATGTTTCGTCAAATTTATCGAATCAATTTGCGGGAGGACTTTAATCCTATCTTTATCCTGTATGGTATCATTGCTTATATGATTTTTGGATTTTTGCTTGGTGTTATAGTGCCAAGATACCTGAAAAAGGACTCCATTTGTGGAGCTTTTTTGCAAGGGGTTTACCGTAGCAACTGTTTGCTTATGGGTGTTGCTTTAGCAACCAATGTATTTGGGCCCGAGGGCAGTCTCCCCACTGTGCTATTGCTTCCGTTTATCTCTATGGTACAAAATGCTGGAGCGGTTATTTTTCTGACCATACACCATCCGGAAAGAAAAAAGCAATCAGTAAAAGCTTTTATAATCAATATCTTTAAAAATCCAATTATTCTAGGTGCTGCGGCTGGCCTATTGTGTTCTCTGCTACAGATTGAGCTTCCAAAATATATTCAAACCTCCATTGATGATTTGGCAGGTATGGCAACAACCCTAGCGCTTATCGCCCTTGGTGGACAAATTGAATTTAAGATGTTGTTTGGCAATGTCAAGCTAGTAATAGTAGGCTGCTTCTTAAAACTATTTGTCACCCCACTTTGTATGTTGCTACCCGCTGCCATGTTTTTCTCCTTTTCCAATTTTGAGATAGGTGCATACTATTTTATTTTTGGCTCATGTACAGCGGTTTCCAGCTTTGTCATGGCCAAATCCATGAAAGCAGATGAGGTCTTGGCATCGCAGCTGATTATCTTTACCACCATTGCTTCCGCATTGAGTATGTTGTTATGGATTTCGGGCCTAAACATGTTACATATGCTTACATGATATTATTGTTTGCGCAAAAAAACTTGGAGACATTTTATCTTTTTAGAGATTTGTCAAATGATTATTGAACTTATAGAAGCCCTTAACACTGAACCAGAAGAAGTCTCATGGCGTTTGCCGGAAAGCGCGACGATATAAGGGGTGTCAGTTATAGCTCGGCTACTACCTGCAATGACATAACCTTGACGTTTGGTGAAATTGGCACTATTTCCTACGATATGATAATGCTCTTGCCAATCAATAGTAAATGTAATAAGGGTCCAGCCATGATCAGTTGAGCCAACTATAACTACTTTATCTTCAATCCTATTTTGAACAATCTGGCCATCTGTGCCATCTCTAATAAGCACATCAACCATTTTTTGATTGTCCTCACGTGATGGGTCTGCTATTTCTTCAAAAGGCTCAACGATCATACCAACAGTCTTTCTCTTCCTGAAGTGGCAAAGCCGAGACTGACAGACCCAGAGCGCACATATCCAGGAGGCAGCTGCCCCTTAAGGACGATGGAGGCGCTCATGCTGGTATTTAGCAAGATGCCCACAGTAATGTCTTCCACTATATTTTCACCAAAGTTTGCAACCATAAAGGTAAAAGAGTGAGGCGTATTCGTCGGGAAAGAATATTCTCCATCGGTTGCAATGAACTCGTATGCAGAGATCCCATCAAGTCCAATCCAATGGTACTGTTTGGTAATACTATTGTTGGAATAATTGGAAGGTCAAGAAAAACTAGACACAAAGATAAACATTTAAGAATTTTGTGTTTTAAACTAAACGGGGTTAAGCAGCCTAAAGTAGAATGAATGCGCTTAGTGTTGTAGTAGGTTTCAATATATTTGAATATATCCATGTGAGCTTGTTCTGGGTTGTCATAATTGGCATCCTGAACGAGCTCTCTTTTTAGTGTGCGATAGAATGATTCCATGACAGCGTTGTCGTAAGGATTTCCTTTGCGGCTCATGCTGTGCCGACATCCATAACGAAACAGCAACGATTGAAAACGCTATGATGTATATTGGGAGCCGCGGCCGGTATGTACAACCTCCTTCTTCAGGATGTACTTCGTTTTTTATATTCAACTATTAAAGCGAGGAAGAGTATCAGCTTGCCGAAAAGGCTTTTTGATTGTCTTACTTTAATAATACAAGGCTTTCTCCACACTTAGAAACCAGTGCCCTTCTTGACTTTTTTCTACCTGCCGTTTATTAGAAATTTTTCAATCATACTGGGGTTATAAAGATGGTTTGAGAGACAACTGGGGCCAGAAAATTAAAGATCTTCTTTTTCTCTATATGAATATAGGATATAACGATTATTATTCTTTGGGTGAAATTTGGCGAGAGCGAGACGGGCAGCCTTTACATGCAAAAAAAGATTAATTTATCCAGCTTTGGTGACAAGCAAATCTAAGAAAAGAATGCAAATATTAGAAAAAGTGTTCTGCCAATGAACAAAGTTACCGTTGGGCCTCAACCAAGGTATTTTTCTTAATAGGTATTGGCAAATGGGAATGCTATGGAGTTTTAATGGAGATATAATTAAATGAAACTTATAAAAGTCTCAGGTATCTAATAGATAAAAGAACTCTGTCAGACGAGATTCATTGTCTGCAGAATTCTTTTATATTTTAACCTTATCGAAAAATCTGTATGAAAAGTCTTATTATTTTGGCCGTTACACAATGAAGTAAACAATATTGAAACCAGCAGATAAGGCAAAATCGGTAAAGTTTTACGCACCAAATAAATCAAAGGACACTAGTAACCGTCGATAAAAATTTCCTATAACCTTATGGGATTGCTCCAAATGTCATTGCTTGTTAGTCTGCAAAATGGAGAAACGGTATAGCCGAAGCTACGCCGTTTCTTCAAAAAAACTTATACAGTTTAATGAGTATCTTATAACTACTAAATGCTATTGTAGATAAATTATTCTATAATAGCCGCTTGGTGCCCTGCTAAAGATAGGGCACTTTATTTTGCAATCAAAAAATTCTATTATACAGTTATGCTTTTCTTCGCAGATTCATCTACAACTGCCATCTGTGCTTCAGTAGGCTTTTTACCAAACCACATACCCAGCAAATATCCTAGACCTGAAACAGGCAAACCAACGACTGCAACATGAATTCCAAAGGGGCTTCCCAATATAACCCAAACCAACACCGAAATAATTCCCATTCCCAAAGATAGGTTTGCTGCTGTGGATCCACCTTTCTTGGAATAAAGACCGGCAAACAATGCAATAGCTATCAGTGCATTGATGGTATATGTTACAAACATCATAGAAATGATGGTTGTAAAGTATTGTGTGATAGCAAGTGCCAGCAATGTAAGTGCGACAATGGATACTCTGGATACCAGCAGCAGTTCTTTGTCTGTGGCATCTTTCTTTATTTTTCCACGATAAATGTCATTTGTAATGCAGATGGAAGCTGAAAGCAGTGATGAATTAGCTGTGGTTAATACAGCAGAAACAATTGCGGCAACATAAACCATCGATACAGCAGGAGTCATGTAGAGATTTAGCATAGTACCGATAACAGAATCCCCTATTACCTCACCTTCTAATAGCACATTAGCAGACATACCAATGATGGGAACAAAAACAGCAAAGGCAAGGGTAATGAAGACAACATATGTAAGCAAGCCTTTTTTGGCTTCTTTTAATGTACCAACAGAATTGATACGAGATACATATCCTGACTGAAGCGCCATATGCATACCAAAACTTGAAACAAAGGTTCCCAAAATTGTAATAAAGGAGCATCCGTTGGCAGTACTAAAAATGTTCATTTTTTCAGGACCAGCTGCCGCTGCAATGGCACTAAGCCCACCTGCTTCTCCGGTAAACACAAAGACACCCATCAGTAATCCAATAAAAATGATAACACCCTGAATGGCATCTGTAACTGCGACTCCCTTATAACCGCCCAGTGCAGCGGTCAAAATAAACAGGACAACAGCCAAACCCAACGCTACGGGGCGGGAAAGCCCTACGTAAGTAGTGGTCATTGCAGCAAAAGTGTTCATCATTGCCGATGCCATACCAATCTCTGCAATCATTACTACAATAGAAGAAATTAAGCGAGTGCTTTCACCATAACGTCTGGTCATAATATCTGTAGTCGAAATTTGCCGCATATTAAAAACACGATTACAAATAAAGTAATAGATAATACCAACCAAAGAAACCTGGATAGGTATCCAAATCCAAATCATGCCCTGAGAATAAAAATTACCTACATAAGCAACCATGGTTGCACCACCACAAAAAGTGGAAAAAAGGGTGCCCGCCATTATATAAAAAGGAATTTTGCTGCCGCCAATGGCAAAGTCTTTAAAAGTTTTGTTGCCTCTCCCACAATACATAGCAATAATCGTAATGACAGCTACGTATGCGAGTATTACGCCAATTTTGAATGTTGCTTGCATAATTCTTCTCCTTTAACACACCATTTTTGATTTTACGACCATAAGGGCCAATATTTCCTTCTTAAGTGTATCAGAATGCCGGAATGATGAAAAGTCTATATTCCGGATAGTCGTTATGCACATTATGTATAGTCGAATAAGAATGAATTTTGTTGTATATTTTTGTACTACAGAGTATTCTTAATAATATAGTAATAATCTTTTTTAGCATAAAGGAGTATGATATATGAATTTTCAAACTTTACGCTATCTGGTGCAAATTGATCATTTTGGCTCAATTAATAAGGCTTCACAGGCTTTATACGTTTCTCAATCTACACTTAGCAGAGCATTAAAAGAAGCTGAAGACACCATTGGGATTACCATTTTTAATCGAACAAACAAAGGTGTTGCCGCCACTTATGACGGAAAACAGTTTTTAGACCGTGTCAATCGGGTTCTGTCTGACATAGATGAACTAGAGAGTCAATATTTCGGCTGTTCCAAAAAATCCGAAACAACGCTGCTGGTAGCAACTCAACGCTGCTCCGTTGTCATTAAATGCTTTTTAGAATTTTATGAAGCTTATTGCAGAGACAAAACCACCCTCAACTTGGCTTTACAGGAAACCACCACAGAAGAAATCATTAATCTAATCAGCAATCGTATCTATCATATCGGTGTACTGCATTACACCAGCGATAATGAAACGGAATTTTTACAAATGTGTCGTTCACTGAATCTTGAGGTTCACCAACTCAATGAAAGCCCCATCTGCGCCCAGATGAGGCTGGAACATCCATTATCAAAAGAAGTCAGTATATCTGCTGATATGCTGGCGCCCTATCCTCATGTTACTTTTTCAGATGAAGATATTCCTAAAATAAACTATTGTTCTGACATTTTGCAATTTAATCTAAATGTACTTAAAAAGCGTATTGTCGTAAAAAGCATGGGAACCTTAAAGCAAATTTTAAATAGAACAGACGGATATTTTATTGGCTGTGACTTTACTAACTTTGATTTTGAAGGTAATTTTAATGCTACCTATGTACCTCTTAACGACACTGACATCACCATAAAAACAATTTGGATTCACCGTCAAGGACATTATTTATCTGAAGAGGAATGTAACTTCGTTAATATTTTACAAAAAACATTCCAACAGTCTACTCATCATAATGATACTGATATTGATGAGCAATTATTGATGCAGTTTGATGAAATAGATGCAAAGCAATAAGTGCTTAGTCAATTTGTGCATAACAACTATGCAAGATTGTTTCTTGTTAACAAAAATCACTTGTGTTAGACTTGGTTTCAAGGGAAAAACACTTTTGTGAACAAAGGAGATTATTTATGCTTTCCTGCGATACATTCGCAATATCTAAAAAAAATTCTGCTTTCAGTCAGAGCATATTGGTAAAAAATAGTGACCGCCCCCTTGGTGAAGCACAACCACTTATCTGGGAAAAGGGCGGTATACACAGCAGCGGCGAACAGGTCCAATGTACATACCTCACAATTCCTCAAGCCCCAAAAACATATTCTGTCCTTGGCTCTCGCCCATACTGGATGTGGGGATTTGAAATGGGTATTAACGAGTGCGGTGTAGTTATAGCCAATGAAGCACAAGGATCAAAAAACTCCGCTGAAACCCAGGAAGGCCTTTTAGGAATGGATATGCTGCGCCTTGGCTTAGAGCGTGGCAAGACAGCCCATGAAGCAATGCATATCATTATTGAAATGCTGGAGACATATGGGCAGAACGCAAATGCCAGTGCATTGTTTGACCGGCGCTATGAAAACTCCTTTATGCTTATGGATTCTAAGGAAATTTGGCTTTTGGAAACAGCAGGCCGCCAATGGATTGCTAAAAAAATAGATAGCAATTACGGAATCTCCAACTGCTATACAATTGAAGAAGAATATGACGAATGTTCTCAAAACCTAATTGAACTGGCAAGTAAAAATCATTGGTCTCTACCCAATAAAAAATTTAATTTTGCAAAGTCCTATACATTACCTGCCTCCAGACAAACCTTTTCGGTTCCACGCCTTCGTCGTTTGAATAAGCTCTTAAATCAAAATAGCATTGAACAGTTCAATTTTGATGCCTGCAAAAAAATCTGCCGAGACCACTTTGATGGAGAACTAATAGAGCCACGGTTTGATGCTGCATATGGTACTTTTTTTACAATTTGTATGCATGCCATGACCTGGGATAATGCTCAAACTACGGCATCATTAATGAGCACATACGACGAGGATTTAGGTGTTATCAGCCGCCATGCTTTCTCCGTTCCATGTTGTTCTGTTTTTATGCCGCTCTATTTTACAGGATATATTCCAAAGCCCATGCAAGAAGGAGCTGAAAAGTATAATGAAAACTCAATGTGGTGGGTGTTGGAACGTTTGAGCATGCTGATTTCGATAGATTATAACCGGTTTGCCCCCAATGTAAAAACTGCTTTCTCAAAGTTAGAAGCTGATTTTGAATTGCAGGCTAAAGAAAATGAGATAGTAGCCGCAAGCCATAAGCGCATTGGCAATGTGGAACTTGCTTATGATATATTAAATGCTCAGATGGGTCAGCATTGCGCTGAAATTATAAATACTTCAAAAATCTTATCTGAAGAAATTAAAGATATAGTCATCAGTGAAGGCGGACTTTGCGGACCAAGAACCGACTTTTTGTTGGACTATTCCAAGAGAACAGATATGCCCCTTATATAAGTATTGTGGCGAGCTCATCAAAAATCCTGCACGGCAATGTGCAGGATTTTTATGAGCAAAGGCTATTTTTGCCTGATTCCACTTTTTTCAGCTTATTACTTTTAAGCATCGTAAAAGATTAATGATTTTGAAAGAGAACAACATATGGGTAAATTAAATGCCAAACAACTGGCTTTCGCCTTTGCTGGCGGTTTTTTAGGTGCCGGCTTTGTTTCGGGACAAGAATTATGGCAATTTTTTGGTTGCTTTGGCCTTTCCGGCGTCATGGGTCTTATTGTCACAAATCTGCTAATTGGCTTTATCGGCATATCAGTCATGAGACTTGCGGTTGCAACAAACAAGCAGAGCATTGATGAAGTGGTGGTTAGAGCCAATAACCGATTTTTACGAAATACGGTAGCAATCCTACAATGCATGTTCTTAGTTGGCGTCTCTACCATTATGCTTGCCGCTGGCGCTGCATTATTAAATCAACTGTTTAAAATTCCACTTTTTTGGGGTGGCGCCTTGTTTGCTATAATTGTTACTATGGTGGGTGTAAGCGGAATAAAGGGCTTGGTTTCTTTTTTTTCCTGTCTTGTCCCAATTATCGTATTGGCTACAACAGCAATTACATTCGTTGCCGGAACAGTGTTTGGTATGCAGGATATTTCCTTTGTTCCAACCGGAAGTTCTAACCAGCTTTTACCTAATTGGTTTATTTCAACTCTTACCTATACTTCATACAATATTCTGGCAACAATAAGCATTCACATTTCTATTGGGCATGCAAGCCTGGGAAGCAAGCAGATTAGTCGCTCTGTCACTTTAGGTACCGGCCTCTTAATAAGTGTCGCACTCTTTGTACTCACCTCTCTTTTTATTCATCCTTCTGCTACCAGTGCCCCTCTTCCAATGTTAGAGCTTGCATGCAACATCAATCCCATGCTTGGCACCATTTATGGGCTGCTGCTGTTGGGTGGTATGTTCAGTTCTTGTCTTGCCAGTTTAGTAGCACTAACCAACTTTCTGTCAGAAAAAGATTTTGCCTGGTTTCAGTATGATAAAAAGATTATTCTTATTTCAATTGTTGTGGTATGCTTTTTATGCAGCCTTTATGGGTTCGGCACTTTAGTAAGCACAGTTTACCCTATTTTTGGTTATTCAGGATTTATTATCATTGCATGCATCATTGAGCATGTTATTTACAGAAAAAAGCATAAACAATCATATTAAAAGTAAAGAGACTGGAGGATACTATGTATCAACTGATTACAATGTTAAAAGAAGATATGAAGCCGGCTTTGGGTGTAACCGAGCCGGGAGCAATTGCATTTTCGGTAGCAAAAGCAAAATCTTTTACTATGGGTGAAATTAAACATGTTTGTGTCAAGATGAATTCTGGCATGTATAAGAACGCCTTTACTTGCGGTATTCCCCATTCTCATCATCTTGGTGCAGTTTCCGCTGCTGCTTTGGGTGCTGTTGCCGGAAAGCCGGAAAAAGGGCTTGAAGCTTTAGCTGATGTTACGCCTGAGGATGATAAACAGGCCGAATTACTGGTAGAAGCAAAAAAGATAGAAATCTGCATGACCGAAATCACTTCCATAATCTATCTGGAAGCAACGGTAAAAACAGAAAATGATATCTGTACCGTTGCAATTCAAGACGAACACACCAATATCATAAAAATTGTTTTAAATGATAGTATACTGTATGAAAAAATAGATGCTGCCAATTCAGATTATGATATTACTGCAGCTCATCCAATCCATAGCTATTCCATTGATGATCTTTATTGCTTTGCTCAGGAAGTCCCCATCAAAGACCTTGCTTTTATCAGTGAGGCATGGAAAATGAACATGCTGCTTTTTGAAGCCGGTTTAAACTCTTCAAAAACACCAATTTTGCACTATTTATACCAGCAAAATGGAAATACCGTCTTTTCCAACCGTGAACTAGAGACCGCGCAGCTTATTTGCAGCGGTGCCATAGAAGCAAGGGTATTGGGTATAGATTACCCCGCAATGAGTATTACTGGCTCCGGAGCACATGGAATTATTGCTTCCCTTCCACTTTATGCAGTTTGTAAAATCAGGCAGCTTTCTCAAGAGATGTTGCTGCGCGCAACTGCACTCAGCTTTTTAATTACACGCTATATTAAAGAATATTCCGGGCGGCTTTCAGCTTTATGCGGCTGTGCCATTGCTGCTGGTACCGGTATGGCATGCGGTATGGCATACCTGGGAGGTGCTTCGTCAAAACAACTCACGGATGTAATAAACAATATGGCTTGTGGTATCACCGGTATGATATGTGATGGTGGAAACCATGGTTGTGCCATAAAAAGTATAGTAGCGGTTGATGCAGCGTTTAGAGCATCCAACTTAGCCTTGCATAATGTATCTATCCCCAAAGTTCATGGTATCAATGGGATGACAGGTGAGGAAACCATGAAAAATATTGGACTAATTGCAGTGCCTGGAATGGTTGGAACAGAAAAAACCATTTTAGATATTTTTTTAACAAAAAACTAGCACCACATATTCGTTGATCCAACGGCGCAAACTACTCGCACTAATGCCCAACTCTTTTGCGGTGTTAAGGACCGACTTATTCTCTGATTGAGACATTTTTTCTGCCGCCATTTTAAATTGCTTATCATACACTGCTCTTTTCATAAATTGTTTCACCTTTCGTACTTATCTACGTGTCCAGTTTATTATACCATTTCCAATATCATGTTTATCATGCCTGTCCAGCTTTTAGGGTGCTATTTAATTTGGTAATTACATTGTATTGACATTTCTGCAATATGAGGTATACAGTGGGTGAAGGGAGTTGGTAGAATTGAACCTATGAATGTAACCGGCGCACCAAAGACTGGGACCTTTCAAATGCGCATCAATCCACAGGTCAAGCAGCGCGTAGAGGAAATCTATTCCTGCCAAGGACTAACCTTCACTGATGCCGTTAATATTTTTATCCAGCAATCGCTGAATATGGGAGGGCTACCGTTTTTGGCATCGCCCGAAAATGAAGCGTACATGAAAACTAAAGCCATGCACCGACTGATGACTGAGGTGCAGAAAGGGCTGGACTCGGCAGAAAAAGAAGGATGGGTTTCTGAGGAGGAGGCCTACCGCCTGCTTGGAGTGGAGGAATGAAGCTGAACTATACCCCCCCAGTCTGTCGAGGATCTAAGAGAAATCAAGCGATATATTGCCAGTACTCTGCATAATCCACAAGCTGCTGCACGTATTGCAAAAGCGATTCTAGACACTTGTGCAAAGCTGAAAGCTTATCTGAAGATGGGAGCAAGCATCGGAGATAAAACCGGATTTGAAACCAACCTTCGTATGCTGATCTGTGAAAATCAAATTGCCCTGTATCGTGTTGATATAAATACAGAGATGATATCCATCCGCATTAACAACGTCAGACAGGATTATATGCGCATCCTCTTTGACTCAGCAGAAATGGACTGTCCTGCAGAATCACAGCCGATGGAATACGAGCAGCAATCCGATGACCCAGAACTTACAATAAGCTTGTAGTAGGATTGTTGCAAAATGCATCTCCCATCTTACGACGGGAGATGCATTTTATGTGCCTAATTTCCCCATGGGTTATATTTTTGTTCTTTAAGTCTGCATTTTGTGCCATTACTTTCTGAGGCTTTAATCTTCCTCAAAAACCCCATAATACCCCCTTTGATACCACAACAAACGGCTCAACATCGACACTTTCCACATCAAAGATGGCATCTATTGATTTAAATACAAATAAGTGATAGCACCTTTTTTATCTTTCGCACCGCATTGCGGGGGCGATGTAGCTGCCCTGCCATCCACATAAGATGGCAGGGCTTTATCCTGCTATAATATCGACCAACCTCAAATATGCATATGCATCCATTTTTGATTTGATTTATACATACCGGCAAACAAGTATTTGGTATCAACGCCCTGTGCGGTGATGATATAATTGGTCCATACAGACAGAGGTTCTCTTCTTTATCCGTGCGGCCCACGGTCCGCTACCTGCAGAGTGCGACCTCTATCTTATGGGAGTTCATTTATGAGCCGAATGCGGGGGCGCTGCCTTCCGCTCATATCGAAGCAGGTTATGACCCATAAGACTGTGAGGACTGTCTGTAAATGATAAACGGGAAGGTAATTGTATGAAGTTTATTGTTGGTATTGATGTGGGAAAGCGAAAGCATGAAGCGACCATTATGGATGAAGAAGGAACTGTAGTACAAAGATCCTTTTCCTTTGCCAACAACTGCACTGGCTACAACAAGCTGCTGGAGCTCGTACGCAGGATCACCAAGGATCGTCCCATGGTTTCATTTGGGATGGAATCCACAGGACACTATTGGCTTGCACTGTATACCCGTCTGATGAAAGAGGGGTACTGTGTCCATGTGATCAATCCGATCCAATCAGACGCTCTGAGAGGGCTATATCTGCGCCAAACCAAAACCGATTCCCGTGATTGTTTGATTATCGCTGATGTGATTCGCTTTGGCCGTTTTTCTGAAACGACGGTTCCCCCGGAAGATATTCAGGCGCTGCGGGAGCTCTGTCGGAACAGATTTTTCATTGTGGATACAATCTCGGATATCAAGCGCAAGTTGACTGCTCTGGTAGATCAGTGCTTTCCCGAATATGAATCGATGTTCAGCAGCTTATTTGTGGAGAGCTCGATTGCTGTTCTGTCCAAGTATCCTACACCGGACAAACTGAGCCGGGCAAGTATAGCGGCACTGACCACGATACTGCAAAATGCCAGTGGCGGCCGTTTTGGACAGGGCAAGGCCTTGGAACTGCGGGAAGCGGCAAAAAGCTCGTTTGGGATCACAGACAGCTGCGGCTGTTACTCGCATCTAATTGGCGCTTATATTAAGCAGATCCATTTCATGAAGCAGCAGGTGGAGGAACTGGAGACGAAAATCCTTAGCCTGTTGGAAAAAATCAACCCTGTCATCACCTCTATTCCTGGGATCGGCCCCGTTCTCGGCGCTGTGATTCTCTCTGAGATTGGCGATATTTCGCGTTTCAAATCCGCTGATAAACTGGCTGCCTTTGCCGGCATTGACCCTACAGTTAATCAATCCGGCAGCTTTATCGGAACACGCAACCACATGTCCAAGCGTGGCTCTCCTTATTTGCGCCGGGCACTTTGGATGGCGTCCACCGTCGCTGTTATGTGGGATCCCATGTTCAAGGCCTACTATGAGAAAAAGGCCGCTGAGGGTATGCGGTATATGAAAATCATCGGGCATGTTACCAAAAAGATGGCTTCTGTTGTCTTTGCAGTACTGCGTGACAATAAACCCTATCTCCCTTGCATACCGCATGCTGTTTCTTAAATATTTATTCCTTGACAAAACATAGCCGGTCTGCACCATTTTCGACCCCTTAGTTCACCTACAATATGATGCGGAATCTCGCTCAAATACAGCTTTTTAAACTCGGCCCAAAAATCGTCCACACCGCGGTTTGTGTTGTCGGCGGGCTGGATGCCTGTCTCTTTCCGAACTCGCCGTCTGCGGGCCACACGGGCGGTCACGCGAGGCATTCCGATTGTGGCTGCGCCCCCTGCTGTGATTTCTCCAACCGTTGCCGCTGAATGCCTTCATTCATCTTTTGCATTTGGTGCTGATAGAAACAGTCCACCGCCTCTCGGATTGGACGGATGGTGTAAAGAAGATTGCCGTTACGCTTGCAGCCATCGCTTCTTGTTACAGTTGTTGGCTCGGTTGTGATAAGGCACTTGCTTTCCAACTCCGCCACATATTTTTTGACGGTATTTTTACTCATGCGCACAGCTTCGCCGATGGTGTTGTAACTCGGCCAGCACTGATGGGAGTCACGATTTTCGCAATGCAGCAGGTAACTGTATACTGCAATTGCGCCTGACTCCAACCCCAATGAAAAAATTTCATTGGGCAGCGTGAAGTAGTGATTGCGTGGGTCTTGCTTGAGCCAGTGCGTGTACCTCATTTTTCACCTCCGTCTGTGTGTTCGTTGACCCAACGGATGAACAGTTCTTTGGGTACTACCATCCGATTCCCGACTTTGAGAACTGGGAAATCCTTTTCATGCATAAGTTCATACCCCGTGGATGGCGACACACCCAGCACCTTTGCTACTGTCTCCGCATTGAGGAACAACGGTAGCTCATCGTAGCTTTTGTAAATTGACTCTTTCAAATCTTAAACCTCCTTTTACTAAAACGAAAATACCCTCTACTACTATCCGACAATATTTTCCATTCACATAATTTCGACATACAAAAAGCGCCTGCTGTTGCCAGCAAACGCTTTTTGTATGTTCTAATTCAATTCTATGTTTTGGACCGGAGGCGACACTTACCTTCCGCGTCATCCCGTTCCTTTAACGCACGAGCCAGCGCGGTGAAGAACTTTCTTTGCAGATGATCCACACTACCCCGGTTGAGCTTATGTGCTTCGGCATATTTGCGGATGGAAAGACCTTTTACAAAGCGCTCCTCGAAATATTCGCTGTGCTCTTTGAGGACGGTTCTCATACAGTTTTTCACAAACAGCAAATCCTCCTTGAGGGAAAAGAAGTCCTTTTTTGTGATCCCAATATATCGTTTTTCCGCGATGCAGAGATTATATTTTCCGGTAAGAAATCGATACTGTTCGCACAGCTTTTTAGCGTACTCATAATAGTCGGTAGCGTGTATTCCAAGCCAAGCATCTTGCTTGTTCTTCGGAAGCACAGTCCTTCTTGGCCTTGGACCG